>JAZDDC010000653.1:0-5029 GCA_036679565.1 Gemmatimonadota bacterium | reverse complement strand
GACGTTATCAATCTGATGACGCGGCGACGGTTGCCGTGGCGTAGCGGATCAATATCAATAGAATCGAAATGATACGATATCAGAGATAAAGTCCCGACGACCACCAATGTCCCGATGCCGTTTTATAAAGAACGGAGCCTCCCGAGTAACCCAAAGCCTGCTTATCGATCCATTGGCCGCACGCTCTTCAATGACCCAACACTCGCATGACCTTCCGGCACCGAACGAAAGTGTCTCTCGGCCAACAACCTCGTGCTCCACCAAGGCCGTGACGACACTGCCGTCCCGCCGCGGCTGCATCTTTGGGATGTAAAAGATAGTTCCCACCGGCAAGGGCAATAGCGCCGCATAGGTTGGAGAAAATCCTAAGTCGTCAAACATCCCGCGGTGTTCAAAGACGCCGGTCATTCGAACGGGTTCGCCGCCCCGTAGCGGTATTCTCGTCCAGTCATATCCCGACGTATCGGTTCGCGCCGCCAGAAACTCTTCGCCCCAAGCGAAGTAAGGCGAATAAAAGCCTTCCAACGCCATACTGTGCGCATCAATGATCCGGTGATCAACGATGACGGCACTTGGTGACGCAATGAGGTTTACGACACTGATCTTGTCAACCGAATCGAGTGTGAATTGCCTGACTTGATTGAAGAATCGGCCAAAGGCGCTTCGGTACTCAACTTCGTACGGGGAAAAATCAACGGGATCGAGCCTGGCATCGCCGGGAAGAATGATCAGCGAATCCAGGTCTTGTGCACGAGCGGGCATCACAATTGACATTGATCCAATCCCAAAAATGAGCATGGACATCGTCACTTTCCAACGCGGATGGTTCGTCACGGTCGCTTAACGACGGACAACTTCATGCCATCCTACTACTTGCAAGCCGACCAACGGTACAGGTCATGCGTTTCAGGGACGCACTAAGGGCCCTATATTTCACATATGCGACCAAAAGAGACCGGCATTCTCGTCGGCGATTTCACTTTCATCGCCGCAAGCGGAGAACTCTCTCGTGATGAGGAAGTACATCGGTTGAGACCCCAGGCGGCTCGCGCGCTCGCGACCTTGGTTGAGCGGGCGGGTCAAGTGGTCAGTCGCGCCGATCTACAGCGGATTGTCTGGCCCAATACGAAAGTGGAATACGACCTGAGCCTCAACGTTTGCATCCGCCAAGTTCGATCCGCGCTGGGCGATGACGCTGAATGCCCGGACTACATCGAGACACTACCCCGTCGCGGTTACCGTCTCATCGCGCCGGTGCAACCGGTACGTGAAGCAGCCGTCCCCCCCACCAGTCGCAGAACACGGCGATGGCCGGCGGTTGCGGCCATTGGTTTCGCGTTGGCCGCCGCAATCATCTTTTCCTCGACAGGCCGGCGACAGGAGATACGCATCGCCATTTTACCGTTCGAGTTGATCGCAACGGATCAAGACCTGGAGCACATTGAATACGGTGTTGCGGAAGAGTTAATCACGGTACTCGCCAACATCCATCCGGACCGTTTGGCGGTGATCGGGAAGCAATCCTCTTTCGGTCTTGCCGAGCAGGGACTTCACCCGGTTATCATCGGTGAACGACTCGACGCAGACTTCATCATTGAGGGAGCGGTGCGCCAAGTCGCCAATCGCTTTCGTGTTACTGTGCAACTGCTGGATGTTTCGCGCGACACCTATGCATGGTCGCAGAGTTTTGACGTGAATGCCGCAGAACTCAGCCTGTTGGATCGGAGACTGACAGCCAGCGTCACGCAAGCACTTCAGGATCGACTGGGCATCGTGCCCAACAACATGCCCGTGTTCTCCTCTAATCCGGATCCGGATGTGCGCGAAGCCCTACTGCGTTCGCGTGTGCTATTGGCGAAGTTTTCCCGACCCGATGCCCATGAGGCCGTTCGGATTCTGAAGTCCACCTTGGTGCGCGACTCTCTCGACGCCGATTTGCTTGTGAACCTCGCGGCCGCACACTTACAACTCGGCGAACTTGCTGATGCGGACCAAGCGCTGGCACAAGCACGTGCCATCGATCCCAATGCCCGCGATCTCGACCACACCACCGGCCAAGTTGCCCTCTTTGGCCACGGGAAACCGCTGCTCGCGCTCGAACACCTGGAACGCGCAATTGCACAGCAACCCGGCGCCGCAGATTTACATCGAATATATGCGTTCGCGCTCGTTGCTAACGGGCAAGCCGACCAGGCCGTAGCACATGGCGAACGCGCGTTGGACCTGGACCCAGTTTCTAGTACCGCCCGCGGGGACGTGGGTTGGGTCTACTACTATGCGTCTAGATACGCGGACGCGGAGCGGGTTTGTCGTTCGACGCTGGAGCTGACTCCGGAATCTGTCTCAGCCCGTGAGTGCGCGGTATTGGCGGCAGCGCTCGCCGGACAGATTCACCGAACGGCGGATCTCATACCGGAACTGCTGCCATCGTTAATGGCAACTGACGACGACATCGCCACGATGACCCGCGCGGTACAAAACGGGTATGCGGACAGCCTATGGCAATGGCTCCTTGGCAGTGATGAACGCTTGGCCCGCCTGGGCCTGGTTCAACAGGCGCGCGTATTCGCGTTGGCTGATCGCGACGACGACGCCTTGCACTCCTTGATGTCCGCGGCTCGCAACGGACCGCAGTCAGTCCTATTTGCCGTATCAGATCCCGCATTCGCAAATATTCGAAACACCCCGAAATTCAAAACAATGTTTTCAGAAATCGGATTGCTGGGCGCGTCACCAGAATAGGCAGTGATGACTGGAGTCGCCTATTTGCCACCAAACCCACTGGATCCACGGATCCAACGCGCGAACCTTCGTCTACCTTCCACCCTGAACAAGATAGATGCAGTGTGCCCGGCACCGGTCACAAATGTCGGGGCACACTCCAAACCTGATCCTACGTCTCTCGCAAGGCGACCATGGGATCGATTCCCAGTGCACGGCGTGCCGGCAGATAGCTTGAGGTCACTGCTACGACCCCGAGTATGATCGGAACAACAATCAACGTCAGCGGATCTGTTGGGGTGACACCGAATAACAGATTAGCCATGAACCGTGATAGCGCGATCGCCCCGACCAAACCCACCACCAGTCCGATGGCCGTATAAGCCAGTCCTCGACCGAGCACCAGCCTATAGACATCGCGTTTTTGAGCGCCAAGTGCGACGCGCAAACCTACTTCCCGACGACGTTGAGCAACGTAGTACCCAAGCACCCCATATATGCCAATCGCGGATAAAACCAATGCGACCGTGGCAAACAAACCCAACAGCAACGTCTGAAATCGCGGTTGAGCGACCGATTGTTCAAGGAGATCATGTGCGGTCGTCATCCTCGCCACGGGTTGAAGTGGGTCGATCTCAGCAACGATCCGAGATATCGTTCTCACAAGTACCTCCGGCTCCACGCTCGTGCGCACCACAACCGTATTATTGGACTGCATAACCTGACCGCTGGGCAGATAAAATGTGAGCGGCAGCCCCGTAGCTAGTGAAAACTGACTTACGCCGCCAACCACCCCGACGATTTCCGCCTCGTACACTTCCCCGAAATCCATCCGAATCCGTTGGCCAATTGGATCCTCTTCGGGAAAGATGGCCTGGGCAAATGGCTCGTCGATGATGACAACCGCTGGGGAACCGTCACGATCGACGTTGCTGAATTGACGGCCTCGCACAAGAGGAATGCCCATGACCTCGAAATAGTTGTCGCTAACGGCGCGTGTCTGCGCATTGAACTGAGTCTCCGTTCCCAACTGATGCCGACCGGGGACCGCGAGATAGGTGTCATTCCCCGAGCCGCCCATGGGGAGAACGTCTATCCATCCCACCCCATCAACACCGGACACGGCCTCAACTCTTTGCTGTACGGTCTCGAAGAATATTCTTTGACTTTCGTCAGTTTCGTATCGAGCCGGCGGAAGCGAGAGCGCCGCTGCAAGCAGTTGGTCGGTCTCAAATCCCGGTTCTACGCTCGTCAGGCGTCCAAAACTCCTTATGAGCAGACCAGAGCCTACCAAAAGCATGAAGGTGAGTGCAACCTGAGTCGATACTAAGGCCGCACGTATCTTTCCGCCGCCTGTTTCACTCGATCGTCCACCCCGCGAAACGGAAGAGATTGCATCGGCTCTCGATGCAACGATGGCAGGAAACAGACCAAACACGAGCGCACTCGCGATCGATAACCCGAGCGCAAACAGCAAGACCCGCCAGTCAACGCTCACCTCTTGCAACCGCGGGAGGTTTTGCGGATCCAACTGCCGAAGCACCTTAACACCGGCGTAGGCAACACCCAATCCCACACCACCGCCGATCAAGCCGAGTGTCATATTTTCGACGAGGAGTTGATGCACCACGCGCATACGGCCAGCGCCCAATGCCGCTCGCACACCGATTTCCGCTCGGCGCGTTGCACCGCGGGCCAGCAAGAGATTCGCGACGTTGCTACACGCAATGAACAGCACCAATGTAACCGCGCCCAGTAACATGAGCAGTGCAGGTCGAATGGTACCCACGAGAATCTCTTTGAGTGGTGTAATCACGAGCCGCCAGGTCGGGTTCGATACCGGGTATTGTTCTTCTAGTTGTCGTGAGATTACATCCAGTTCGGCTTGTGCGGCTTCAATGGTGACGCCGGGACGCAGACGGCCCACTAGTCTCACGTTATGGAACCGCCGAATCATATTGGATGCTTGGTCGAACGCCAAAGGCCTCCAAAAATCGACCGAGTTGAAGAGCCGGAAACCGGGCGGCATCACGCCGACAATGTCGTACGTGGTACCATCGAGTGTCAGCGTCTTCCCCAGCGCGTCTCTCTCACCTCCAAAGGCGCGTTGCCAAAACCCATTGCTCAACACGACGACTCGGCTTGAGGCCGACATCTCCTCGTTTGCCCTGAAGGATCTTCCTGCAACCGGACCCGCACCAAGTGTTTCGAAAAAACCGACGCTTACGGTTTGACCGCGTATCTGCTCGGGTGCGCCGAGCCCGGTCAGCGCGTAAGACTGCGCACCACGGCGGGCCGCGAGATTTTC
>JAZDDC010000652.1:0-8940 GCA_036679565.1 Gemmatimonadota bacterium | reverse complement strand
CGATACATTCTTCCCTGAAAAAGCGCGTTTTGCGCTTTCGATGCGGTTGAACAGTTTGTTGGCTTCTCCTGGATTTTCCGCATGGCTGGAGGGAGCGCCGCTCGATATTCCCAAGATGCTTTGGACGGAGTCCGGCAAGCCACGCATTGCCATAGTCTCCATTGCGCATCTGTCGGACAAAGAACGCATGTTTTTTGTCACGCTGTTGCTCAATGAAATCGTAGCATGGATGAGAACGCAGTCCGGTACATCTAGCTTACGTGCGATTCTTTACATGGACGAAGTCTTCGGGTACCTCCCACCTACGGCCAACCCGCCAAGCAAGATGCCATTGCTCACCATGCTGAAACAGGCGCGTGCTTACGGGTTGGGCGTCTTACTGGCAACGCAAAATCCCGTGGATCTCGATTACAAAGCACTTTCCAATGCCGGCACCTGGTTTTTGGGAAGGCTGCAAACGGAACGAGACAAGCTGCGTGTCCTGGATGGATTGGAAGGCGCATCCACTGCGTCGGGCCAAAAGTTTGATCGCCGAGCCATTGAAGCAACGTTGTCTGGACTCAAGAGTCGTGTGTTCCTCATGAACAACGTGCATGAAGAGGAACCGGTGTTGTTTCACACCCGGTGGGCTATGTCGTATCTGCGTGGACCGTTGACCCGCGGACAGATTGAAACGTTAATGGCCGACAAGGTCGCCGCGGTTCAAACCCCGGCCACCCCGTTGTCCCCGCCGGTGGTAACGGAAGACGCCGTTGAAATAGACCGCCCAAGTGGCCCAACCGGTACGCCCGTTCGATACATAGCACCCGCGGCCCCGTTTGATGGTGCCATGGTGTATTGGCCGGGTTTGGTTGGAACGGCCGATTTGCACTACGTGAACGCACGGGCCGGTCTCGATGAATGGCGAACGGTCTCGATCCTCGTACGACTCCAGGGCGATGCAACGGGGCAAGTGTGGGAGGGCGCCGACGAAGTGTTAAGTGATGCGCTTGTCGATGAAGCCGAACCGGAGGCGCGGTTCGCCGTTTTGCCCAAGCGGGCCAGGCGGGCCAAAACCCTGAAAATGTGGAGCGGACAGTTCAAGACATACCTCTATCAGGAACATTCGCTGACGTTATTCAAGTGCAAGGAACTCAAGATGATTTCGTCGGCCCAAGAATATGAGGCTCAATTCAACGTGCGTGTCCGCGAGGCCACACGGGAGAAGCGGGACTTGGCGGTGGAAAAACTTCGGAAGCGATATAGCAGTAAGCTCGCCACGTTGAGAGACCGTATCCAGCGCGCGGAGGAGAAGGTCGATCGAGAAAGAGCGCAACTCGGGCAGCAAAAACTTCAGACGACGTTCTCGGTGGGTGCCACGGTTCTCGGTGCGTTACTCGGCCGGCGTTCAAGTGTTGGTAGAGCTACCACTGCAATGCGGGGAGCGGGTCGTGTAGCAAAGGAAAAACAGGACGTTGCGCGCGCCCAGGAACGACTACGACAATTGGAGGAACAGTTCGCCGACATGGAGATTGCATTTGACGATGAAGTTACGACACTCGAAACGTCTCTCGGGGCGAACGCATACGACATCGTTGAGCTTACCGTACGACCCAGGAAATCCGATATCAATATTGACGAGTTGGCCATCGCGTGGATTCCGTCACCGGTGAAGGCTGTGTCGATGACGTAACTGGCGTGCTGGGTTGGTTAGATCCGTTCGAGCGTCTTGACCGTTCTTTTTGTCTCCACGTTCCCCGTGTTCAAGGTTGTGGCCGGCTCGAACATCACGATATGAGCCTCCTCCTCTGCCACGGGTTTGTGTTCTACACCCCGCGGTACGATCAAAATTTCTCCTGGCTCCAAAACCACATCACGATCCCGCAGCTTGATGGTGACACGACCCTTTATGACGAGGAAAAGTTCATCTTCGTTGGTGTGGCGATGCCAATCGAACTCACCTTTGATCTTGGCCACCTTTACCATCTGGCCATTTAGTTCACCAACGACTTTTGGGCTCCAGTATTCGTCGAACAGCGAAAACTTTTCCTGCAAATTTACTTTCTGCATTTCAATAAACCCTCAATACCTTGACAGAATTGTGCGTACGTTTTGGTTGGCTATTCCGGGAACTCGATGGTGCCCCGTGCGCGCATTTCCAGTGGCAACAACGCCTGATACAGGTGGCTGTGTACGGGAACAGGTACTCCCAATTTACCGGCTAAACGAACCACGGCGCCAGTTTGGGATTCCAGTTCGGACGGTTTGCCGTCAGCAATATCACGTTGCATCGACGCCGTGGTGTTCGCGGGCAACCCGTCGATGAATGACATCGTTGCATCGACCGCGCCATCGGGTAACGTGATGTCAGAAGCTTCCGCAAGACACTTTACTTCCCTTATCCCGGCAAGGAGCAGTTCGCGTGTTTCTGGGACCTGTCTGATGACACCGAGTGGCGCTCGAGTGACTGCACCCACGCTACTCACCGGTGGCATGAAAAGGAATTTCTGCCACAACGCAACGCGGATGTTCTGTGTTGGTTCAGCTACTACGCCGACCGCGGCATTGAATGTGTCGGCTATCCATTTGCAACGGGCGGTCTCAGAACCGTCCAGTTCTCCAAAAACGATTGTTGGATCTGCTCCGATATGAGTTATTTCGCCCGGTTGCGATCTGTATGAAATGATTCTACACAATCCACCGAG
The DNA here is from genome assembly GCA_036679565.1 of Gemmatimonadota bacterium. Lineage (GTDB taxonomy): Bacteria > Gemmatimonadota > Gemmatimonadetes > Gemmatimonadales > GWC2-71-9 > JAZDDC01. The sequence continues at coordinate 6,256 of JAZDDC010000652.1, read as the reverse complement.
GACCGACTTTGCGCCGACGACCTTGACGAGTTCCTCGGCGGCCTCCACTCCGTTTTGCAGTGGCAATACGGCCGTGGCGGGGCCGATCATTGGAAGCATTGCTTTGCCGGCGTCGGCAACTTGCCATGCCTTTGTTCCGACAAGCACCAGATCAACGGTTCCCACCGTTTCCGGATTGTCCGTCGCTTGGACGGGACCGGCGAAATCCCCTTTTACGCTTATGAGTTTAATGCCAGTCTGCTGGAGTGCGTTGAGGTGGGCCCCGCGTGCAATGAACGTGACGTCGTGACCAGCCTGAACAAGACGGCTACCAAAGTAGCCACCGACTCCACCTGATCCCATAATAGCAATCCGCATATCGACCTCGTTTTCGGACACCTAAAGTTGCAGTAGGAATTCTAGCCGGTTCAATGGTCGAAGTTTAACCAAGTCAGCTCCCTCCTATGCGGACACCGACGCCAAAAAGCAGATTGATGTCAGCGGCGCTTGGTTGTGTGAGATCTACGACGTGCAGCTCGGCGAAGGGTTGCAGGTTGCCCAATGTCGCTTGAATGCCGGTCAGGCCCATCGGGTAGGCTTTTGCCCCCACTGCCGCGCGTGTTCCCCCTTCGAATGGTCTGCTGATGACCGTAAACCCGCCACCTATGTACAAAGGTGATAGGGCTCCGAGAGGTCGTGCCCGTAAGTTCACGAGCAGTTGCCAAGCGGACCCACTCTGCCCGCCGACTTCGGATATGGTGCCGAATCCTGGAACGAGTTCTACGGGCCCGACGAATTTGAGGACGATGTGACCGCCGTAACGCTGGCCGCTACGCTGTGATGAGCCGAGCGAATTGCCAAAATAGGCACCGAGGGTGATTGGGGCTGGGCCTTTTTCGAGTTCGATTGGTTTGGTCCACGCAACGATCGCACCGCAACCGGATGAGCCATCGGCACGATTGATGAGGTCGAACTGGGCTGGTGTCCCGGCACCACGGTAAACCTCAATGCCTGCCAGGCGATCAGGCTGGACCATGAGCCCAAAACTTTGAGGCAACACCCGCACGCCATCGACGAAAAGATTCGCTTCCGGGCAACCCAGAAACCCCCCCGACGAGTAACTGTAGGTCGGTTGCTCGGACCGGGCCTGGGCGCCACTCTCGATCACATCCAACCCGGCTACGCGTCGTAGTAATTCTGATGTTCTTGGCGGGTTGAGTTTTTCGATTTCCTCTGCTGTAAAGAATGTGCCGTTGTTGAGTCTCCTTCTTTCGTAAAATCCAACCATGTAAGATGGGATTAGGCGATTTTTGCCTTCGACGATTATCTCCGAAAGTTCGATCGGTGACGGTTCGAGTGCGAGACGCAACGTGATTTCCTGCTCGCCCTCGGCCACGTCAACGGAGCCTTGGAGGGCAAGGTATCCGATACGCTCGGCACGAACGGGGATTGCTCTTGCAGGGTCATTGACTATCAATGAAATCGAAAATGTCCCCGTGGCATCGGTCGAGGTTGATACCGTTTCACCGATGCTTACCGTCGCGGCGGGTACCGGCTCACCGCTTTTCTCGTCGATGACGGTGCCGACAAAAGACAATACTCCACCCTGAGTCACCGCCGCGGAGAGCGTGATCGTTCTCAGGTCCGTCACGCTGGGCGAACTGGCGCGAACTACAAGCTGAACGATCTTGTTGGGGTAGCCAGCCTTTGCGATCAATATTTCGTGCATGCCCGTGGGAATCCCAACAATTGCGAAAGTCCCATCCTGCGCAGTTAAGGTTCGTAGTCCAAGTTCTTGTACTGCGACGAGCGCTTGGTGAACGGGGGATCCTTCGTCGTTAACAACTGTACCGCGCAGTTCCGTCTCTTGTGCGGGCAACGCGCCAGCACCCAGGCATAAGCCAAATACAATTGCAACGGCCGGCCGAAGCGGTGTCGAGGTGGCCATTCTTGTTTGCTCCGAAGGGGAATCGCTGGACAACCCACTAGTCCTCAAGTTATTCGCCTGCATATCCAACGCAATCAACCGTTGAGCGCGCTCGCCAGTACCGTTGCCGCGTGATGCGCGGTCCGGCCGGATCCGTGTTTGATTTGAGCCCGGCAACTCGTTCCGTCAGCAACAAGCAGTGTGTCGTCCTGTGCTTTTCTGATCTGTGGCAACAGATCGAGTTCGGCCATGCGCATGGAGACATCGTAGTGCCGTGATTCGTACCCAAATGATCCCGCCATACCACAGCAACTCGATTGGATGGTTTCGACTTCAAGGTTCGGTATCCAGTCCAACACTGTCGAGACGTGTCCCGCAACGCCAAAGGCTTTTTGGTGGCAGTGCCCATGAACCAATGCGCGCGTTGCCGTGGGTTCCAAAGCCAAGTTCAAACGTCCGTCTTGGTGTTCCCGAACCAGGAATTCTTCAAAGGTCAAAGCGGCATGAGCTAAACGCCGGGTCTGGGTCCCTGGGAAAAGTGCAGGAAACTCATCTCGCAACGTGAGTAGGCATGACGGCTCGAGCCCCACGATGGGCATGTCACGTTCCACGAACGGACTCAACGCATCGATCATGCGACGAGCCTCCAGCCTAGCCTCATCAACAAAACCGGCACTCAAATATGTCCGACCACAGCACAGCGGTCGGCTGCCCCCGTGGGGATGCGCATGAACGACACCATAACCCGCCGCCTTCATTACGCGCCGAGCGGCGATTGCGATTTCCGGTTCGAAGTATCGAGTAAACGTGTCTACAAAGAGTACGGCTGTTGGCTTGTCGTCTGTCGCATCAAAATCTTGGGTTTGTCGGTATGTATCGCGGCGCCAGGTGGGCAGGCCGCGTTTAGCGGAAATACCAAGAGCGCCCTGCGTCAGTCTCGCGATTGTCTTCGAACGGTTTCGAAGGTTGAGTAGCGGTGCAAATCTCGAAGCCAGCGGTGCATAACGCGGCAGATGTGCCACCAGCAGGTCTCCCAGACTCGGCGAATGTCTTTTTCGGTGTTGGTGTAAGAACTCGATCTTCATGCGCGCCATATCGACCCCCGTTGGACACTCGCGACGACACGCCTTGCAACCAACGCAAAGATCCATGGTCTCATACATCGCGTCAGATACGAGCGCGTCAGAACCCAATTGACCGCTGAGGGCCAACCGTAGCGTGTTCGCCCTGCCACGGGTGGTGTGTGTTTCGTCCAATGTGACACGGTATGACGGACACATGGCGCCGTCGAACATCTTTCGGCACGCGCCGTTGTTGTTACACATTTCGACGGCGCCGGCCAAACCTCCCCATGCGGACCAATCCATTGCCGTATCGAGCGTCGGTGTGGTGTACTGCGGCGGGTAACGGAAGAGTTCGCGAGTGTCCATGGCTGGTGGCCGCACGATTTTCCCGGGATTGAGCAATCCTCGGGGGTCGAATGTGTCTTTGATCGTCTCAAACGCCTGCGCGATGGAATCACCCAACATAGGCCGAATGAATTCGGACCGGACCAACCCGTCACCGTGTTCGCCTGAAAACGATCCTTTGAACTGCCGTATGACTTCATGCGCCTGTTCGGCAATCAACCGCATCCTACGAACATCTTCAGGATTCTTCAGGTTTAATGTCGGCCGCACATGGAGACAGCCAACCGACGCGTGCGCGTACCACGTTCCCTGAACACCGTGCTGCAAGAATACTTCGTTGAGTCGTTCGGTATAGTCGGCGAGGTGTTCGAGCGGAACCGCGCAATCTTCGATGAACGAAACGGGTTTCCCCTCACCCTTCATTGACATAACGATGTTGAGTGCGGCCTTTCGAACGGACCAGATTTGGTTTTGAAACGCAGGATCCAACGCGGGTACCACCGCGTTTGCGAACCCAAGGTCGGACATCAATCGTTCCAGCCTTCCTAGGTCGTCTTCGACCACCACGCGGCTTTCGCCTGCGAACTCAACCAGCAACAACGCATCGGGTTGCCCCACGAGAAAACGATCAACCGTGCTGCGGAACAATGGGTTCACACGGGCCAGCTCGATCAACGTCCGGTCGATGAGTTCCACGGCGGTTGGCCCCAACTCGACAATGTGTTGCGTCGCATTCATGGCGTCGCGCAGAGATGAAAAATGACAGACGCCCAATGTTTGGTGTCGGAGAATGGGAGCAAGCTTCAAATCGATGCTGGTGAAGACACCGAGGGTTCCTTCCGATCCCACCAGGAGCTGCGCCAGATTGGGCGCCGTGTCCCCCATTCGATGTAAATTGTAACCGGCGACGTGTCGCGGGACGTTCGGGACGGCGCGCTTTAATTGGGGCGCTTCCCGTTCATAGAGTGATTGAACCGTGCGGGCCAGCCGATGAGCGAGCGGACCGGGTTTCCGCGCAGCAGTATTGTGTGCGTCGCCTACCATGGGCCCGAAATATTCTGACTGCCCGTCCGACAGCATCGCTTCGATACCGGCCACGTTATCGACCATCATGCCATAACGAATCGAGCGAGCACCGGCGCTGTTGTTGCCGGTCATACCACCGATGGTAGCCCGGTTTGCCGTTGCGGGATCCACTGGAAAAAACAACCCGTGTGGCGCAAGCGATCGATTTAGCTCGTCCAACACGACGCCGGGTTGCACGGTCACCGTTTGATGTTCAACATCGACGTCGTTGATGCCCGTCACGAACTTACTCGTGTCGATGATCAGCGCATGACCAATCGCTTGACCGCCTTGAGATGTGCCGGCGCCTCGGGCGACAATCGGAACACCATTCTCCAATGCTATCTGGACGGCTCTGCGCAGGTCCTCGACGGATCTCGGTATTGCGACACCGATTGGTTCGATTTGATAGATCGATGCGTCGGTGCTGTAACGTCCTCGCGAGAACGCGTCGAAAAGAACGTCGCCTTCTAGCTCGCTACGGAGCTGGCGCTGGAAAGTGGCTGGTGCTTTGTTCACTGGTTTAACATCGTGTATGAGACTCCTTCTTCCCATGATGATTGTTGCGGCGTACCATTGCAACGACCAGTCATCGAGATAACACCGTTTCCCTACTATGGCTTACAAACCAGGACGCCATTTTCTCCAACTTCCGGGACCTACCAACGTTCCCGACCGGGTGCTCCGCGCCATGGACACCCCCACGATCGACCACCGTGGCCCCGAGTTTCCGGACTTGACGGGCGAGGTAATAGCTGGGCTGAAGGGAGTGTTCGGTACCAAGTCCGACGCTTTCATCTTTCCGGCATCGGGCAGCGGCATGTGGGAAGCTGCGTTGGTGAACACCTTATCGCCCGGAGACGCTGTTCTGGCCTTTGACCAGGGTTTTTTCTCTGCCGGATGGCAAAATCTAGCCACCAAGATGGGTCTTGTCGTTCACTCGATGCCGGGTGATTGGCGGCGGGCGCTGAACGCCGGCATATTGGAAGAAAAACTGGCGGAAGATACCGAACACGCATACAAAGCCGTACTTGCGGTCCATAACGAAACGTCTACTGGCGTGACATCGGACATTGGCGCGGTCGGCAAGGCGCTACGAACAACAGACCATCCGGCGCTGCTCATGGTCGATGCGGTGTCGTCGCTGGGTTCGATGGACTTTCAGCACGATGAGTGGCACGTCGATGTCACGATCTCTGGTTCACAAAAAGGTCTCATGCTTCCGCCGGGTCTGGGGTTCAATGCGGTAAGCGAAAAGGCTTTGAAGGCCGCGAGTGACTCCACGCTTCCCAGCGCGTATTGGGACTGGCGTGCTATGAAATCGTTTAACGACGACGGTTTTTTCCCTTATACACCGGCAACCAATATGCTTTTCGGGTTGCGTGAATCTTTGCGCATGCTTCGCGAAGAAGGGTTGTCTAACGTCTATGCACGTCATGCCAGGCTTGCGGAGGCGACCCGCCGCGCTGTGGAAGCGTGGGGGTTCCAACTGTACGCCGAACGTGCTAACGAACGAAGTGACACGGTGTCCGCGGTATTGATGCAGGGAGAGATCACGGCCGACGATTTCCGTCGGACAGTGTTGGATCGTTTCAACATGTCGCTAGGGGGAGGACTCGGCAGGTTGCGAGGACAAATCTTTCGCATTGGACATCTTGGTGATTTCAACGAACTCATGCTCGCCGGGACGTTGTGTGGGATCGAGCTGGGTTTTCGTGTAATGGATGTTCCTTTCCGGGATGCCGGCATTGAAGCGGCACTTTCGTATTTGGCGGAAACTCAATGAAGAGAATCGCGCTTTTCGTGCTGCTTGCCACTTCTTGTGGCGAGGGGTCTGGTGTTATCGAACTCAAGTTCGGTCATGTGGGGGCACCCG
>JAZDDC010000651.1:0-2191 GCA_036679565.1 Gemmatimonadota bacterium | reverse complement strand
CGGAAGACGCCGCTAAGTACCCCCAAGGGGAATCGAACCCCTATCTCCACCTTGAAAGAGTGGTGTCCTAACCGTTAGACGATGAGGGCTCCCATAGCGGTAACGGGAATCGAACCCGTGTTTCAGCCTTGAGAGGGCTGCGTCCTAACCCCTAGACGATACCGCCACGCGACCCGTTTGTGGCCGATGAGAATCCCGGGCGGACCGGGAATATCGTAAGGACGGGAGAGAGACGCAATCAGGGGAGGCTGGTGGCTGGTAGCTGCCGGTGACCAGCTACCAGCCATCAGCTTCCCGCTGCCCGCTGCCCGTCCAACCGCCTTACCGTCCTACCGCCTTACCGCCTTACCGTCCTACCGCCTTACCGTCCTACCGCCTTACCGCCTTACCGCGTTCCGCCTTACCGCGTTCCGCCTTACCGCGTTACCGCGTTACCGCGTTACCGCGTTCCGCCGCAGGGCTAAAGCCGTCGCACAACACTTTCAACACCCGACGGCCCCTTTATATTGCAGCCATGCAACTCCTCGTTTTGGTGGCGATCGCGTTCGCCATTCTCAGTGTGATCTTCGTCACACTCGGTGTGGTGGCCTTCCGAAAAAAAAGGCTGCTTGGATCGGCCGCAGATATGACCGTTGCCGCGTTGATGCTCTCACTTGCCGCGCTGTGCGCGACCATCACCGTCGCCACGCGCGGTTATCAAGCATTGACCCACGAAGAGGTGGTAGCTTGGGTAGCGACAGTACCAACAGGCGATCAAACATTTGCGGCCAAGGTGCGTTTTCTAGACGGGACCGAGCGAACCTACGCGCTGGCCGGGGACGAGTTTTACATTGACGCGCACATTCTGAAGTGGAAATCGATCGCCAACTTGCTGGGGCTCCATACACAATACGAACTAGATCGGGTTTCCGGTCGATACATTGATCTCGATGATGAACAATCCAAGCTGCGAACGGTATTCGGACTTGGTGTAGAAAAACCTGTTGACATGTTTGCTTTGCGCAGACGATGGACAGCGTTTGGCCCACTCGTAGACGCCGAGTATGGTTCGGCTTCATTCGTCGATACACGAACCCCCTCTGCATTTGAGGTGAGAGTCTCGACGACCGGGCTGTTGATTAGACCAGTGGAAAATGGGGGCAGTTGAACATGCAGCATCGAACGGCGCGCCGTAGCATCACCATGCGTCGTGCGACAGTAACCCATGAACCTAACGGACTAATCGAGGTAATCGACCATGTACCGCGAATCAGACAGGCAACTCAGCACCGCCAGCCAATCGATCATCGTCGATAAGCTGCTCTCCGAACTTCCGCATGTTCCCGTTTCGCGGCCACCCGCGGTTCGGCGTCACACCAAAACTGTTCTGACACCCGCTCCACGACCGGTGGCCTCGCCATTCGTCAGAAGAAGACAACTCACGCAGGTCGGCCGAGCACGAACTGCCGATGAAACCGCCGGTGGTGTCTGGGCACGTGTTGCACTCGGCATCACATTGGGTGTTGCAATGACATTCTGGCCCTACCAGATGTGCAGCGGCGGTCTGGCCGGTTATCTCGGCGGGGTTGTCACGATCATGTCCGCGGCCGTATGGAGCGCAACAGTGGCATGGCAGCGCCGCGCAGCGTTTGCACATGTGATTTCCATCGGGTTGTTTGTTTGGGGTATCGCGTTGGCTAGCGATCAGTTGTTGCAGCGCACCGGTTATGCATATGCACAGGTGGGCTGGATGTGCAATTAGGGCGATCGTCTTGTTGGTTTTTTTGCCACAGATGTGGCTCAACCACACGTAGTAGCAATGGGGCCACGGTCTAACGATCCCTACTTCAGGTGATTGATTTTGGTCCTCACCCAGCCAATCTCCCCCACGCGAATCAACTTCGTGACGAGTCCGAGTAGTATGCCGGGGCGCCGGACGATTCGTGCGACGTTCACGACATCGCCATCGAGTTGTTGTACCATGCGTTCCCGACTAGCCTCATCTAGCAACGCAAGACGCGTCGCGACGGACCATGCCTCGTCCCGCGCCTTGTTCATGCTGAAATTGATGACGGCATCCTGGACATCACCAAGGTGACGATTGAAGAATTTCATGGTGGGCCAGATCTGCGCGAGTTTCCCTTGCACCTCATCAACAAGATCGGACAGCAATTGGTTTATGCGGTTGAAGTCGTCGTGGAGGTCGTCAAGC
>JAZDDC010000650.1:0-26154 GCA_036679565.1 Gemmatimonadota bacterium | reverse complement strand
AGAAGAAGACGGTGGTGACGGGGGTGGAGATGTTCCGGAAGTTGTTGGACGAGGGACGGGCGGGGGACAATGCGGGGTTGTTGTTGCGGGGGGTGGATAAGAAGGAGATCGACCGGGGGATGGTGCTGGCGAAGCCGGGGAGTGTGACGCCGCATACGAAGTTTGATGCGGAGGTGTATGTGTTGAAGAAGGACGAGGGGGTGGAGATGGTGATGCCGGGGGACAATACGAAGATGTTGATTGAGTTGATCACGCCGATTGCGATGGACGAGGGGTTGCGGTTTGCTGTAAGAGAGGGCGGGCGGACGGTTGGGGCAGGCGTGGTGACCAAGATTCACGAGTAGGGAGCTACCGGCTGCCAGCCACCCGCTGTTTCGGCGGACGAATAAACGGCGGCGGCGAGTGGTTGTAACAAGTTAGGCCCGACCTGTCGGTGGGTCGGAACGCAAGCAAGGAGTAACGGGTAGCTGGCAGCGGGTAGCTGGCAGCAGGAGCGAAGCGACATGGCAAGAGACAAAGTCATTTTAGAATGCACCGATTGTAAAAGTCGGAATTATCATACGACGAAGAACAAACGGAAACATCCGCAGCGTATTGAACACCGGAAGTTTTGTTCGCGTTGTGGTTCCCACAAGGCTCATAAGGAGACTAAGTGAGTTTGAATCCAATGCCTAAATTGGCAGGATTCGCCGCATATTTGCGCGATGTGCGCAATGAGACGCGCAAGATCACCTGGCCGGGACCTGACGACCTGAAGCGGACAACGATCGTGATTATCATCGTAGTCATCTTGATCGGTGTCGTTATTGGTTTGATGGACCTGTTCTTCTCGCGCGTCCTAATCAACCTCTTGCCGCGTCTGTTTGCGTGATCGCGACGAGTTTAGATATGGATCACGGATTCTACGCCATTCAGACAACAGCGGGGCATGAGAATAAAGTCCGCTCATTGATTCAACGACGAATCGATGCCGATTCGCATGAAGAGGACGAACGTCCCATTCGACAGGCGTTGGTACCCACACAGCAGGTCGTGGAGATAAAAAACGGCAAAAAGGTCAACGTCGAGCGCAAAGTTTTTCCTGGGTACGTATTGGTTGAAATGGTTCTCAACCAAGACACGATCCACGTCATCAATAGCCTGCAGGGCGTTATCAAGTTCGTCGGGCAGGGTTGGACACCGCAGCCGTTGCGGCAAGAGGAAGTGAACCGACTCCTCGGTATTAAGGATGAGAGCGAGGAGAAGGAGCCCAAGGAGGAAATCCCGTTCCTGGTGGGTCAGGTCGTGGAGATAATGGAAGGGCCTTTTTCGGAGTTTAGCGGTACCGTCGAAGAAGTTCTTCCTGATAAAGGAAAGGTTCGCGTCAGCGTGAGTCTCTTTGGGAGACCAACTGTCGTTGAGCTGGATTATTTGCAGCTGACCACGCCACAGTAGCGGTCGAGGCGGCGCCAGAGTCGCTATCCTTTCGGCGTGAATGCCTGACCACGGGCACGGACAACGTGGGAGCTCGGGAAGAAATATCCTAGCGTTATGAAGGAGTAAAAATGGCACCGAAGAACGCAGTCGGGTTAGTGAAGCTGCATGTCCCGGCGGGTCAGGCCAATCCTGCACCGCCAGTTGGTACCGCGCTTGGTCCGCATGGTGTCAACATCATGGACTTCTGCAAACAGTTCAACGCACAAACACAAAACCAACCGGGAATGATCATTCCGGTTGAGGTGTCGATCTTTAAGGATCGGTCGTTCACCTTCATCACCAAAACGCCACCGGCGTCGGTGCTGCTCCGGAAAGAAACCGGAATTGACAAGGGATCGCCGGAATCGAATCGTGAAAAAGTCGGGAAGGTTACGCGCGACCAACTCCGAAAGATTGCGGAGCTTAAGATGCCCGACCTCAACGCCAACGACGCCGATGCCGCCATGAAGATCATCGCCGGTACGGCCCGGTCGATGGGGCTGGAGGTCGAAGGTTAATCATGGGCCACGGTCGTAAGTACAACGGCGCGGCGGAGAAAATCGAAATCGGTCGCCGTTTTGCGCCAGATGAGGCGATGGATTGCGTGAAAACGTCGTCCTTTACCAAGTTCGACGAGAGTGTCGATATCGCTGTGCACCTCGGCGTCGATCCGCGACATGCCGACCAGGTTGTCCGTGGCACGGTGGTGTTACCCCACGGCACCGGCCGGACTGTGCGCGTGCTCGTACTTGCCCAGGGTGACAAAGCGAAAGAAGCGGAAGCTGCCGGTGCCGATTTCGTGGGGCCCGAATATGTGGACAAAATCAAGGCGGGTTGGCTCGAGTGTGACACGATCGTCGCAACACCGGACATGATGGGCAAAGTCGGTCCGCTCGGGCGTATCCTCGGGCCACGCGGACTCATGCCGACACCAAAAGCGGGCACCGTCACCATGGATGTCGCGACAGCGATCAAAGAGATCAAAGCGGGGAAAATCGAGTACCGCACTGACAAAACCGGTAACCTGCACGCACCAGTTGGACGTGTCTCGTTTTCGGTCGATGCTCTCGCGGCCAATATGGCGGCATTTATGGATTCGGTCGTTCGGGCCAAACCGGCGGCGTCCAAAGGCACCTACATCAAGTCGATTACCGTTTCCAGTACGATGGGGCCGGCGGTAGACATTGAAGCGGCGATGTACCGATGAACAAGACACAAAAACAAGAAGTCGTTGACGTGCTGACACGCCGGCTGTCCGATTCTAAGAATCTGTACCTTGCCGACTTCACCGGCATTTCCGTCAAAGCCATGACGGTTTTGAGGCGAAAGTTTCGCGCCGAGGGTGCGGAGTTCATGGTCGTCAAGAACACGCTGCTCGCCCGCGCGTTGGAGAAGGGCTCGGTAAGCGGTCTATCCGATCAGCTGAACGGACCGACGGGGTTGATCTTCGCAGGTGAAGACCCGGTTGGTGCCGCCAAGGTCATACATGACTTCCAAAAGGAACAAGAGAATCGACCGACAGTGAAATGTGGCCTCGTCGATGGCCAAACTGTAGGACCGGAGGAGGTTCGGAAACTCGCGGCACTGCCGAGTAGACCGGAGTTGCTGAGCCAGTTTGCAGGCGCATTACAAGCGCCTTTGAGTGGTTTTGTCGGAGCACTCGACGGACTGCTCTATCAGTTTGTTGGAGTCATGGAAGCCCTTCGGGAGAAACAGTCCGAAGCGTAGTCATACAACTACTAGCCGAGACGCACCAGAGAGAGACGAATGGCAACGAAGACACTGAGTAAAGACGATATCCTCGACGCGATTGGTAACATGTCGGTCATTGAACTGGCGGAACTAATCGATGTGTTCAAGGAGAAATTCAATGTGACGGTCGCAGCGGCGCCCGTTGCGGCCGCTCCGACCGCCGGCGGTGACGCTGGTGCCGCAGTGGAGGAGCAGACCGAGTTCGATGTCATCCTGAAAGACGTTGGATCGAAGAAGATTCAAGTCATCAAGGTTGTCCGTGAAGTTACGGCGTTAGGACTGAAGGAAGCAAAAGGAGTTGTCGATAACGCACCGGGCCCCGTCAAAGAGGGTGTTACGAAAGAAGATGCGGAATCGATCAAGGCCAAGCTGGAAGAGCAGGGGGCCACCGTCGAGTTGAAGTAGTCCACCGATCCCCCGGCGCGAAGCGTGTCAGGTGGGAGCGGATTCCTTCAACGAGACGGTATGATTGAACGCAGTTTGCCTAAAAATTGCTCGCAAGGCGAGCCCCACGTTGGTCCCGACGCGTATTCTCCGCGTTGGGACAATGGGGCCCTTTGTGTTGCGCGAGGATAGCCAATGAAGAGGACGTTACCCGTTATCTCGTTCGGGAAATTGGAGTCGGGCATGCCGATGCCCCACCTTCTCGATATTCAAATTCGTTCGTTTGAAGCGCTGTTGCATTCCGGCGCCGAGGGCGAGCGCGCTGACTTGGGTTTGGAGCGGGTGTTCCGTGAAGTATTCCCCATTGGCGACGTCAATGGGAACTACTCGCTTGAATACGTCGCATTTGCCCTCGGTCAGCCAAAGTATACGGTGGAAGAATGTATCGAGAGGGATATGACGTATTCGGCGTCCCTCAAAGCAACGCTCCGCCTCATCATCCATGAGACGTTGGAGGAGACCGGTGAGAAACGCCCAAAGGATATTATCGAGAAAGAAGTGTATCTCGGTGAACTCCCGATCCTCACGCCGCTTGGCACATTTGTTATCAATGGTGCCGAGCGAGTCGTCGTTTCCCAGCTGCATCGTTCCCCCGGTGTGGTGTTTGAAGAGTCCACGCATCCCAATGGACAGCGTCTGAATAGTGCGCGGATAATTCCGTTCCGTGGTTCCTGGGTCGAGTTCACCGTCGATATTCACGATGTGGTGTACGTCCACATCGACAAGAAGAAAAAATTCCCCGCGTCAGCCTTGCTGCGTGCCTTTGGGCACGGCACAAATCTCGAGATTCTGCAGCTGTTTTATGCGACCAGAGTGCTCGATCTGACGAAGGCGTTGGATGAACGCGAACTGCGCCGAGATGTCATCGGTTCGCTGGTTGCGCAACGGGTTCCCAATCCGGAAGGTGAGGGTGATCCGCTTACCGTCGAGGGCGACGATCTAACACAAGAGCTGTATACAGCCTTGCGGACGGCCGGAATCAAAAAAATCACCGTCTTCGCGCGTTACACACAAGTCGATGTGCGTGATGATCAACGACCAACGACAATGCGTGATCGCGATGAGAAATATGTTCTTGCGTTCGATGTTGCGAACCCTGAAACTGGCGAAGTGCTCGCGGCTGGCGGCAAAGAAATCACGGAGGCAATGAAGAAAAGACTCGTCAAAGCCGGCGCGACGAAGGTGGACGTGTTGATCCCCTCCGCCCGCGGCGAGTCAAATATCATAAAGAACACGTTGTTAAAGGACCCGACCTCATCGGAGGCGGAGGCGTTGCAGCAAATCTATTCGTTGTTGCGTCCGGGCGATGCGCCCAACCTGGAAACCGCCCGCGCGGCGTTGGAGCGCTTGTTCTTCAACCCCAAGCGCTATGACCTGGGACGAGTCGGTCGTTACAAAATCAATCAGCGGCTGAAGGTGAACATCCCAGCGGACCATACCGTGCTCACCGAAGACGATTTCATCGCAATCATTCGATACCTCCTCGAACTGTCTGAGGGGCGAGGGTTCACAGATGATATTGACCACCTCGGGAATCGCCGGGTGCGCACCGTCGGCGAGTTGATCGCAAATCAGTTCTCTGTTGGTCTATCGCGAATGGCGCGGCTCATCAAAGAACGTATGAGTATCAACAATGATCCCGACAAGATTACGCTCGATGATCTGGTGAATGCGCGAACGGTGAGCGCGGTCATTCAGGCGTTTTTCGGGAGTTCTCAGCTTTCACAGTTCATGGATCAGACGAATCCGTTGGCGGAGTTGACACACAAACGACGTTTGTCTGCGCTGGGCCCCGGTGGTTTGACACGAGAACGCGCCGGTTTTGAGGTGCGCGACGTACACTATTCACAGTACGGGCGGATGTGCCCCATCGAAACACCGGAAGGACCGAACATCGGTCTTATCACAAGTCTGTCCACGTATGCGCGTGTCAACGAGTTCGGGTTCATCGAAACTCCCTATCGGCACGTGAAGGAAGGGCAGGTAAAAGAAACCGTCCGGTGGTTGTCGGCGTCTGAAGAGGAAGAGTTCGCGGTCGCGCAGGCCAATGCACCGCTCGATGAAGACCGTCGGTTTGTACGAGATATGGCACTCAGTCGAAAGCGGGATGACTATCCGCTTTTACCGCCGGATCGCATCGATTTCATGGATGTCTCGCCCGAGCAGCTCGTCTCCATTGCGGCTGCGTTGATTCCATTTTTGGAGCACGACGATGCCAACCGTGCGCTGATGGGCAGTAACATGCAACGGCAAGCGGTTCCGTTGCTGTTTCCCACCGTACCCCTTGTCGGCACAGGTTTGGAAGAAAAAGTCGCACGTGACTCACGGGCGGTCGTCATTGCCGAACGGGGTGGCGTGGTCAGCAAGGTGACGGCAGACGAGATCATCATCGACACTGGTCTCGAGGGTGATGCAAAGGGTCGTGCGCCACTTGCGCGGTTGATGCAACACGATCGTTACCGGCTCCGCAAATTCTGGCGTACCAACCAAGACACGGCAATTAATCAACGGCCGCTAGTCACCGTTGGCCAAAAGGTTAAACTCGGTGAGATCGTTGCGGATGGTCCCTCAACGGATCATGGGGAGTTAGCCCTCGGTCAAAACGTAATGGTCGCGTTCATGCCGTGGTACGGGTACAACTTCGAGGACGCCATCGTTTTGTCTGAACGGTTGGTGAAGGATGATGTATACAGCTCAATACACATCCAAGAACTGGAGTTGCACGTTCGCGACACCAAACGAGGCCAAGAAGAGATCACCCGCGAAATTCCCAATGTGTCGGAGGAATCGCTTGTCCATCTCGACGAGCGGGGCATCGTTCGCATCGGTGCGCATGTGGGCCCGGGTGATATCCTGGTCGGTAAGATCACGCCTAAGGGTGAAACCGAACTCTCCCCTGAAGAGAAACTGTTGACCGCCATTTTTGGCGAAAAAGCCAAGGACGTAAAGGACTCATCCCTCAAGGTATCACCGGGTATGCAGGGTGTCGTCATCGACGTCAAGATCTTCTCACGAGTCGAAGACCACGTGGTCGAACTCGATCGCGGTGAGCGGATTGGTGAGGTCAGGCAACTCGAACATGAAGAAAAGGCGCGTGTAAGCAACGCATTGTTTGAAGAGCTACGAGATCTGTTGAAGAACCAAGAAGTGGCATTGATGCTGAAGAATGGCACGGTCGAAGAGTATCTGCCTGCTGGCACGAAGCTCACGCCCACGACATTCAACGAGTTGGAACTGGGCGATCTGGACCTCAAAACCCTGCGGGTTGCATCCAGTACGGTTAACGAACGCATTCGCGCGGCTATAGATGCTTCGAATATCGAACGCGCAAAGCTCGAGGAAAAGGCCGAAGACCAAATCGACAAGATCTTGCAGCCCGATGAGCTGCCACCTGGCGTCATACAACTCGTCAAGGTGTACCTCGCTCAGAAGCGCAAGATCTCCGTCGGTGACAAGATGGCCGGTCGCCACGGCAATAAAGGCATCGTGGCTCGGATCGTACCCGAAGAGGATATGCCATTCCTACCCGATGGTACTCCGGTGGACATCGTGCTCAACCCACTCGGCGTGCCGAGTCGCATGAACGTGGGACAGATTCTCGAGACACATCTCGGGATCGCAGCAAAGGTTCTGGGGTTTGAAGCCAAGACACCGGTCTTTCAAGGTGCGAACGAAGCGGAGATTGGATTCTTACTGCGACTCGCGGGTTTGAGATGGGCGCGTGCAACGTTGAATCTCTCTGCTGATGAAACAGATTTGTCGGCCCAACGTTGCCGGGATTTGATGGATGATCTCACGAACTTGCCATCTGAGAACGGTCATGTGCGGGATCTGAAGACAACGAGGCTCGATTCCCTAGGTAGTCGCGCCATGTCGCAAGCGACACGGGATCTTTTTCGTGAGGTCCGTGACTTCGTCGAGGCGTCTGCCAAAGAGTGGGCGCAACGGTTGGAGGACGAGGCAAGTCGTCAAATCGAGTTCTATGAGATCACGGCGCAGTCGGACGTGGAGCTGACAGCCACGGAAGTGAGTGCGTACAAGACAGGGCAGAAACACGCACAAAAAGCACGTGATATGAAACCGGCCGATGCCCTCACAAAAGCAGGCCTACCGGGTTTGGCAAAAATGCTTGGACCCAAGTCGGACGCCGATATCGAAGCCGCAACCGAGGAATTGATGCGGCTTGCGGGTCTCACACCAACCGGGAAGGCACGGTTGCGCGATGGTCGCACCGGCGAGTTGTTCATGTCCGAGGTGACGGTTGGTCCTCTGTACATGTTGAAATTGTCTCACTTGGTTGACGATAAAATTCACGCGCGGTCCATTGGACCATACAGCCTTGTGACACAACAACCGTTGGCCGGTAAAGCGCAGTTCGGTGGCCAGCGTTTTGGTGAGATGGAAGTGTGGGCGCTCGAAGCTTACGGCGCAGCACATGTTTTACAAGAGATGCTCACGGTGAAATCCGACGACGTCAATGGGCGGAGTCGTGTGTACGAGGCGATCGTCAAGGGTCAGAATTTACCCGAACCCGGCACGCCAGAGTCCTTCAATGTTCTCGTCAAGGAGCTTCAGGCTTTGGGTCTGAAAGTTACTCTTGGCTCGAGCGAGAACGCCGAGGAAGGGAGAAACGATCGATGATTGATTTTCGTAGCGCTCGCGAACAACGCACGTCGAGCTTTGACTACATTCAGATACGTATTGCCAGTCCCGAAGAGATTCGCGGCCCAAAGGATACGAAAGAACGTGAGCGGTTGGAGCTGCAAGGCCAACGCTCATGGTGGTCCTGGGGTGAAGTCGTCAAACCCGAAACCATCAACTACCGTTCATTCAAACCAGAAAAAGACGGTCTTTTCTGTGAACGCATTTTCGGTCCGGTCAAAGACTGGGAGTGTCATTGCGGCAAGTACAAGCGGATTCGTTATCGCGGGGTTATCTGCGATCGGTGTGGTGTTGAAGTTACGCTTTCTAAGGTTCGTCGGGAAAGAATGGGTCACATCGAGCTGGCAGTCCCGGTGGCTCACATCTGGCTGTTCAAGACCTTGCCGAGCCCTATGGGCAATCTGTTGGACCTGACTCTTCGCGACCTCGAACGCGTGATCTATTACACAAATTACGTCGTGATCGAACCTGGGCAACAAGAGGCGCAGCGCAACGAACTGCTCGATGAGGAGAAGTACATCGAGCTGCGTAACAAGGCCAAAGAAGAGGACGACAAGGAGTTCCACGCCGACATTGGCGCCCCTGCCGTACGCAAGCTCCTGCGTTTAATCGATATCGATAAACTGTCGGAAGAGTTGCGCAAAGGGGTCGCAGTCGAGACGAGCCAACATCGCAAAAAACAGATGTTGAAACGACTCAAGATCGTCGATGCGTTCAGACATTCAGGGCAAAAAGGTCTCGATCGTAACAACCCAGAGTGGATGATTCTGGATGTGGTGCCGGTCATTCCGCCGGATCTTCGTCCGCTTGTGCCACTTGACGGTGGCCGGTTTGCGACAAGCGATCTCAACGATTTGTACCGTCGCGTCATCAACCGGAACAATCGGCTCAAGAAACTCATTCAACATCGTGCGCCGGAGGTCATTCTTCGCAACGAGAAACGCATGTTGCAAGAGGCCGTGGATGCCTTGTTTGACAACGGCCGTCGTGCCAAGGCGATTCGTGGGCGCGGCAAGAGACCGCTTAAGTCGCTATCGGACATGCTCAAGGGTAAGCAGGGTCGATTCCGGCAAAACCTTCTTGGCAAACGTGTCGATTATTCCGGTCGGTCGGTCATTGTGGTCGGCCCGGAGTTGCAATTACATCAGTGTGGCTTGCCAAAAACCATGGCGGTCGAGCTGTTCAAACCATTCATTATTCATCGTCTCGTAGACAAGGGAATAGCAGAGACAGTCAAACGGGCCAAGAAGATTGTCGAACGTGAGAGTTCGGAGGTGTATGAGATCCTTGAGGAGATCATTCAAGATCATCCCGTGCTTCTCAACCGTGCGCCCACACTACACCGTCTTGGCATTCAGGCGTTTGAGCCTGTGCTTGTTGAGGGAAAGGCCATCCGAGTCCACCCGCTCGTGTGTGCGGCGTTCAACGCCGACTTCGACGGTGACCAGATGGCGGTACATGTTCCGTTGTCTTTCGAGGCGCAGCTCGAAGCACGTGTGTTGATGTTATCGAGTAACAATGTGCTGAAACCATCGGATGGCCGACCGGTTGCCGAACCGTCTCAAGACATAGTGCTGGGCTGTTATTTCGTAACGAAAGAGCCCCACGACTTTGAGGAGCAATTAAAAACCGCTCCTGCGGTGGGTTCGTTGCACGAGATCGAAATGGGGCTTTCATCGGACCGTTTCACCCATCATTCGGTCATCCAGTATCTCTTCCAACCGCCGGAGGGATCGGCGGATGTGAGTCCGCAATGGATCCAAACGACGACCGGTCGAGTGTTGTTCAATGCCATTCTACCAACGGATGTGGTCACGGCGTTGGGCTTCCAAAACATGAACATGCGGAAGCGAACGCTGTCTTCCTTGGTTTTTGAAGCATATCGTTTGGCTGGTTTGAAGGAGACAGTAAAATTTCTGGACCGACTAAAGGAGTTTGGGTTCCACTCGGCTACCAAGGCTGGCGTTTCGATCGGCGTTGAGGACCTCGTCATACCTTACGAGAAAGACGAGATACTCGCTGAAGCCGGACAACGGGTCGATCGATTCCAGAAGGCGTATGCCACCGGTCAAATCACCTTTGGCGAGCGTTATAACAAGGTCATTGATGCGTGGACACATGCCAACAATGACATCGCCGAGGCGATGGTTTCAAACCTTAGCCGATCCCAGAGTGGACTCAATTCGGTCTGGTTGATGTACGATTCAGGCAGCAGAGGTAGCCGTGACCAGATTCGGCAATTGGCCGGTATGCGCGGTCTCATGGCCAAACCACAGAAGAAGTTGACGGGTGGCATCGGCGAGGTGATCGAAAGCCCAATTCGCTCCAACTTCCGCGAAGGTCTCACTGTGTTGGAATACTTTATTTCCACGCACGGTGCCCGAAAAGGATTGGCCGATACCGCGCTGAAGACCGCCGATGCCGGGTACTTGACACGTCGATTGGTTGACGTTGCACAAGACGTGACCATCACGCAAGAAGACTGTACAACCATCCTTGGCTTGGATACTTCTGCCCTCAAGGAGGGCGAAGACGTCATCGAGCCGCTGGGAGAACGCATCGCAGGCAATGTGGCGGCGGAGGACGTTGTAGATCCGCACGAACTGGACGAGCATGATAACCCGCGACTCTTGGCCTCGGCTGGCTCGCTTATTGACGAAGAAACGGCTGTCGGCATAGAGGAGGCCGGCATCGAAATGGTTCGCATACGGTCGGTGCTGACATGTGAAGCCCGGCGGGGTGTGTGTCGGACGTGTTATGGCCGCAACCTCGCAACCATGGACATGGTGGATTTGGGCGAAGCCGTGGGTATTCTTGCCGCCCAATCAATTGGGGAACCCGGTACGCAACTGACACTTCGGACGTTCCACATCGGTGGGACGGCTGCACGTATCGCGGAACAGACCATGCGTAAGACAAAGCTCGCCGGCACGATCAGGTTTGGCGAGCGGTTGCAATCTATCAAGGCAAAAGATGACAGTGTCATCGTGACTGGGTACGAAGGCGAACTCGAGTTACTGGACGAAGAAGGCCAGCTGCGTTCGCGTTTCCACGTACCGCTGGGAGCAAACCTCGCTGTCACCGACGGTCAGGTTATCGACCGTGGTGACCTGCTATTTGCTTGGGACCCGTACACGAATCCAATTATCACGGACGCCGCGGGGCGTGTGCGTTTCGTCGATATCGTTGACGACGAGACGGTTCGTGAGGAATTGGATGAGATTACTGGTCTTCGACAACGCGTCATTATTGAAGATCGTGACAAGAAGTTGCACCCCCACATCGAGATCATTCAAACGATGAAAGGCGGCAAAGAGCGTCGGATTCGCGATTACGTGATTCCGGAAGGTGCACAAATCACGATCGAGGATGACATCGATGTTGAAGCCGGTATCACGCTCGCAAAAATATCACGGGAAGCATATAGAACTCGTGACATTACCGGCGGTTTGCCACGTGTGGCAGAGTTGTTCGAGGCGCGTCGACCCAAAGACCCTGCGACCATCTCAGAGATCGATGGCACGGTAAAGTTTGGCGATATCAAACGCGGCAAGCGGGAGATATTCGTACAACCTGACTTGGGCGAACCGCAAACGTACGACGTGCCGGCGGGCAAACACTTACGGGTCCACGAGGGCGACAAAGTCCGCGCGGGCGACAGGCTTGCTGAAGGACCTGTGAATCCGCACGATATCTTGCGGATCAAAGGGCCACGCGCGGTGCAGGAATACTTATTGAACGAAGTTCAAGAGGTTTACCGCTTGCAGGGTGTGAAGATCAATGACAAACATATTGGCGTCATTGTTCGACAGATGCTTCAGAAGGTCAAGGTTGTTGACCCAGGTGACACTGACTCCCTTGAAGGCGAGAGCGTGGACAAGGTCGTCTTCCGCGATAACAATGAGGAAGCGGTCAAGGGCGGTCGTCGGCCGGCTACGAGCGAACCGTTGTTGCTCGGTATTACGAAGGCCTCGTTGACAACGCAGTCGTTCATTTCGGCAGCATCGTTCCAAGAGACGACGCGTGTGTTGACAGATTCAGCCATTCGTGGTGCTCGTGACGATTTGCTCGGTTTGAAGGAAAACATCATCATTGGGCATTTGATTCCGGCAGGAACTGGTATCTATCGGTACACGGATATCGACATCGAACCGCCAGAAGGGTTCGAACCGCCGGCGCCCCCGGAGGAAGAAGAAATAGGTGTACCAAGTCCGTTCATCGCACCACCGGTTGTGGCGGACGCGAAATAGCAGGTGAATGCTGTTGGTAGGTTAAAAGGGGGTCGCTATGGCGACCCCCTTTTGCGTTCCGTGGCAGTTTATTGTCGTTTGACTGCCCCCGGTCTCCCACTCCATAGCCCATACGGGCAGGTTGTGCAGAAACGGTTCTGCCCACTGCGGCAGCTACCGAGGTCACCTCTTTCATCAGGTTGGCAAACGCATCCAAAGTCAGGGATTGCCGACCATCGCTAGCGGCCTTGTCTGGATCTGGGTGTACTTCGACGATCAATCCGTCAGCACCCACCGCGATTGCCGCTCGTGCCAATGGTGGTACGATCTCTCGCCTGCCGGCCGCATGACTTGGATCGACGATGACTGGCAAATGCGTTCTCTCTTTCAACACCGGGATAGCGCAGAGATCCAGAGTGTTACGAGTAGCGGTCTCGAAGGTTCGGATACCGCGTTCGCACAGGACAACACGCGGATTGCCATTTGCAACGATGTATTCGGCGGCGAGAAGCAGTTCTTCTACCGTTGCCATCAGGCCGCGTTTGAGTAAGACGGCGGTCGACTGCTCGCCTACGGCAGATAACAGTCTGAAGTTTTGCATGTTGCGTGCGCCGATCTGCAGCATGTCGGCATAACTCGCAATCAGTTCTACATCCCCTGGTGCTACCACCTCCGTGACGATTTTCAGGCCGGTGACCTCTCGGGCCCTAGCGAGCAATTCCAGACCCGCCTCGCCCATGCCCTGAAAACTGTACGGAGACGATCGCGGTTTGAACGCACCACCCCGCAGCATAGTGGCGCCGTTTGACGCAACTGCCCTTGCGGTTGTGAGGATCTGTTCTTCCGATTCCACTGAACACGGGCCTGCTATTACGACCAGTTGGGTGCCACCGATTGTGACGCCATCGATTTTTACACGTGTCCGGTTGGGGTGATGATCTCGTGACACAAGGGGATACGGTGGCGCGACAGACTTGACCTCCTGGACACCCGGCAGGATGGCAAGTTGGGCTTCCAGAGTCTGCGCGCCTTCGCCCACAACACCCACGAGGCTGACATCAGATTGTTCGCTTACTTGGACGCGAAACCCCGCCCCCTCGACGAATCTGACGATGCCGGCTTTTTGCTTTAGTGTGCAGGTCTTCTTTAGAACAGCTATCATCATCAAATCTCAGTTCCTAAGTAGGTGGCGTTGTACAATGCTTGAATGAATGGTCCGGGATCCTGATGGTCACGAAGTGTGTCGATAAGCGCGCTGCCCACGATCACTCCGTTTGCGTGGCCCGTTAATTCGCGAACATGCTCTGGCGTACGTATGCCGAAACCTGCCATCACCGGAAGCTGAGAGACATCTCGGACACGGTCCAAATAACTTTGCACTTCTTGGGGTTGTAGTGCCTGACCACCTGTGGTTCCGGTCATCGTTACCGCGTAGACGAATCCACAACTGGAATCGCAAATCATCTTCAATCGCTCAGACGGCGTTGCCGGGGTCACCAGTTGTATCAGATCGACACCGTGACTCCTTAACGCATCGTGGACTGGCCTTGCCTCTTCGTAAGGAAGATCGACAACAATGACACCGGCGACACCTACTTGCGCTGCCGTCTGTGCGAGCTTGTCTACACCGTATGCAAGTAGTGGGTTTAGATAGCTCATCAGCACGATGGGAGTACTGAAATCGTGTGCGTCAACGACACCCAAAATCCATTGCAGTGTCACACCCTGGCGAAGTGCTTCGTGGCTGGCATGTTGGATAGACACGCCGTCCGCCATGGGGTCAGAAAATGGTACGCCTAACTCCAATATATCGACCGTTCCGGCAACTTGAGCCATTGCCTCGACAAACCTCTGTTTGTCGGGGAACCCTGCGGTGAGAAAGGCTGCGAGTGCCAGCCGTCCATCGTTGTTTGCCGCGACAATTGCGTTTTGAATGATGCTCAAGGCGTCTTCCCTTCAGTAACGTGTCCTATCTCAGCGGGTGACGTGGGTGACGCCCGTGATAAGGTTGCGAGGTCCTTGTCGCCTCTGCCGGAAAGTCCAACCAATATGTGAGTTCCCCGGTTCTCCCTCGCCCAGTTTTTTGCGGCCGCGAGTCCATGTGAAGATTCGAGTGCCGGCAGAATGCCTTCTGCTACGCAACACTGGTTAGCGGCCGCGAGCGCTTCATGGTCCGATATCGATTCATACCCCACACGTCCCACATCATGCAGAAAGGCGTGTTCCGGGCCAACGCCGGGATAGTCGAGGCCGGCGGCTATCGATTCAGTATCCATGATCTGGCCGTTTTCGTCTTGGATGAGCAGCGAATGGCACCCGTGTAGTACACCGGGTGTGCCAGTTGCAATGGTGGCGGCGTTCCCGCCCGGTCCCAATGACGTTCCACCCGCTTCTGCACCGATAATCGTGACGTTGTCGCCGAGAAATGCGTGGAACAGACCAATGGCATTTGATCCGCCACCAACACACGCAACGACCAAGTCCGGTAGCCCATGTTCCTCTTGAATTTGCTCTCGGGCTTCCCGTCCGATGACTGAAAGAAACTCACGTACCATCCAGGGATATGGATGCGGACCCACCGCCGATCCGAGTAGGTAATATGTGTCCACAGGGTCGCCGACCCACTCACGTATTGCCTCGTCAATAGCGGCACGGAGCGTACGGTCGCCGGTCGCGACTTCTATGAGTTCGGCGCCGAGACGTTTGATTCGATCTACGTTCGGTGCTTGGCGGCGTGCGTCGATTTCCCCCATGTAAACTCTGCACGGCAAACCCACGCGCGCGCAGGCGGCTGCCGCGGCAACACCGTGTTGTCCCGCCCCTGTCTCCGCCACGACGCGCTGAACTCCCAGGCGCTTCGCAAGCAACGCCTGACCAATCGCGTTCGTTATTTTGTGCGCACCGGTATGCGCTAGATCTTCCCGCTTCAGCCAAACGGTTGCGCCCCACGCCTCGCCCAGATGTCGCGCACGAGTCAGTGGTGTCGGCCGCCCGACCCAGTTGCGCAGTTCGGATGCGAGGTCTGTACGGAATTGCCCGTCCGCAAGCGCGTTTATGAACTCTCTTTCGAGACGGAGCACGGTCGGCATCAGTGTCTCGGGCACAAACCGACCCCCGTACGCACCGAAACGACCGTTTGAGTCGGGCAGGGCGCCGTAAATCGACTTACTCATGGAAGCTTTCAGGTCCACTTGCTCTTGCATTGTCTTCCAGGGTGGGCTCGGCGTGCCGTACCGCGGCGCAGAACGCAGCGATTAGACGTGGACTCTTCACTCCGACCAAGTCTTCCACGCCGCTACTCACATCGACCGCAAACGGCCGGACGCGGCGTATGGCTGACATCACGTTTTCTGGTCTCAATCCTCCCGCCAAGACCAGGAACAATCGTGCGGCCAGCGCGGCCGCGCGCGGCCAGTTCGGCGAAATGCCCCGGCCACCTCGACCCGGGCCCTCCAGGATGACTGCACGGTGGGGAACCTGCCCAGTATCAATTCTGGCGAGTTGTTCGTCGAGGGTGTCGTCGTCATGCAAGACGGGCAACAGCCTGGTGTTGGTCTCTTCAACCGCGCGCAACACGGCCTCGCTCGGCTCGGCTTGCAGCACGTCTGGGCAAAACCGTGCCAGCACGTGTTTGAGTTGCGTGTCTGTTGGGTGTCGCATGACTGCGACCCGTGAGACAAATGATGGCAGGCAGCGCGCAACCTTGATGGCTTGTTCGACCGATACTTGCCGCGGTGACTTGGCAAAGACAAATCCAACCGCGTCAACGCCCTCTCGTGCGGCGATTGCCGCGGTGTTGGCGGTAGTAATACCGCAGATCTTTACTCTGATACGCATGTCTTGGACGCTTCCCGTCCGGCGTCGATGAACCGCGATAGGGTCTTTGCCGGACTGTCCGATTGCATAAGTGCCGTGCCGACGAGGGCAACGTGATAACCGAGCGAGGCAACGTTGCGAATGTCGTTTGCGCTGTGGAGTCCGCTTTCGGCGACAAGTGGCACATTGGTTGGCATGTGTGGGACCAACGTGGCAAAACGATCGGTGTCGAGCTGGAGAGTTGTCAGGTGGCGTGCGTTTACGCCGATGAACAATGGAATGTCTCGATCCGCTACCGCATTGCACACCGTCTCGACCATGCGTAGTTCTTCTTTGTCAAAAATCTCCAGCAAGATAAATTGTCGTGTTTGTTCGGCGGCTACAAGGAACGACGCGATCATCTTAGGTTCGAGCACTTGAGCGATTAACAACACGCCTGTCGAGTCATACGCGCGGGCTTCGAACACCTGGTATGGATCGACGAGAAAGTCTTTTCTCATGATCGGGATCGGTGCGCTAAGCGCCGCTGTCCTTACGTCTTCGATGTCTCCAGAAAACGCTGTTGGCTCGGTCAACACCGAAACCGCAGCGGCGCCTCCTCTTGCATAAGCGTCGCCTTGCATTGTGACCATCTCGCGGGCGGCATGTCCTTTTGCTGTGTTGAGGATATCTCCGGATGGTTTGTTCCGTTTGATCTCGGCGATGACGTCGAAGCCAGAAACGTGCAAGGCGAGCGGTTGGCGTTTTGGGCGAGCCAACGCACGGCGGCGCATTTCGTGTATCGGGACCTGGCGTTTGGCGTGTTCCACGCGGTCACGACTTGCTTCAACCATGGACGTGATGAAGTCAGGCATCTGCGGGGCTCGCTACCGTGCGCGATTGAAAACCGCTAAGTCGTGACAGCAGTGCTTTCGCGCTGCCCTCATCAATGGCTTCTCTTGCCCGATCGATGCCATCGGCGAGGGTTTTTGACGAACCTGTAACTTCCAGGGCCAATCCCGCTCCCAGTGTTAAGGCATCTCGATGCGGCCCGTGTTGTCCGTCGAAAACGGCGCGAATTGCCGAGGCGTTCTCGCCGGCGCCACCGCCTGCAAGTTGGGTTGTTGTGCAGCGGGGCAGATGAAGGTCGGCTGGGTCGCGCATCGATTGGCGGACACACCCTGGACGGACGTCCCACAGTTGAAACCGACCGACGGGTGTTGCTTCATCCCACCCTTCTGCTCCGTGAACAACAAATGCACGTTCGATTGGCAAACCCGAAATCGCGTCAGCCATGAGTTGAGCGACGGATGAACAGAACGCACCAATCACGTAGAACGGAGGAGCCGCGGGGTTGGTCAGCGGGCCCAGGATGTTGAATACTGTGCTGATGCCGAGTGCCTTGCGAATTGGCCCGACTGCCCTCATTGCGGGGTGGAAGTACGGCGCGAATAGAAATGTGAATCCGCTTCGTTGCAGTAATCTTGCGGCGTCTTTCGGTGCGGGCGGGTGCAAGCCCAGTGCTTCGAGCACGTCTGCGCTGCCGGACCGACTTGTAACGGACCGGTTGCCGTGCTTGACAACCGGTGTGCCACATGCCGCGGCGAGCAGCGCGGCACCGGTAGAAAGGTTAAGACTGCCGGAACCGTCGCCACCTGTACCGACGATGTCGATTGCGGGTGTACCATCGGGGATGCCGGGGTTGATCGCGAGCGTGCGCATTGCCAAGGCAAAACCCCTTAGCTCGTTGGGAGATTCTCCCTTTGCGCGCAGGGTTGCGAGTACGGCGCCGGACAGTGCTGGTTCTTGATCTTTTGCAATCATGGCGTACAAAAGTTGTTCTGCTTCCTCTGTGGTGAGGTCGTTGCCGTCGGTCAGTTGTTGTAAGAATGCCTTCATCTGACGGCGATTGGCTCGAGGTCGAGAAAGTTTTGCAAAATGCGGTCGCCACCCGGTGTTAACACGCTTTCCGGGTGAAACTGTACGCCTTCCGTCGGCAGATGTTTATGCCTGATTCCCATGACTTCCCCATCGGATGTATAGGCAGTGACCACGAAGTCGGACTCGGCGTTTGGCTCAGTTATGGCGAGTGAGTGATACCGACCGGCCTCGAACGGATTGGGCAATCCTTCGTACAGGGTGCGGTTGTCGTGGTAAACCGGCGATGTCTTGCCGTGCATGAGTGTTGCTGCTGGTCGAATCTCGCTACCGAGGACTGCTGCCACCGCATGATGGCCAAGGCAAACACCTAACACGGGTACACGTGGCATGGCCGCCTGGATGATGGCCATAGAGCAACCGGCATCTTCGGGTCGGCCTGGACCGGGTGAGACCAAAATATGTGTCGCTTCGATGTCATGCAGGTCACTCGGGCTGGTGGCGTCGTTGCGTCTCACTACCACGTCGGCACCTAGGACCCGAAGCGTCTGCACCAGGTTGTAGGTGAAGGAGTCGTAGTTATCGATGACCAAGACACGGCGACTCATAAACCCTCCTCTGCCAATGTGAGTGCGGATTCCAGTGCCGCGCTCTTCGCCAGAACTTCCGCGTGCTCATGGGCGGGCACGCTGTCGGCCACTATGCCGGCGCCGGCCTGGTATGTGTATGAACCGTTTTGAAAGACCAACGTCCGTATTGCGATGGCTTGATCCATCGAACCACCATGCCCGAAGTACCCCACGGTACCGGCGTACAGACCCCGGGGAACGGGTTCTAGTTCGTCGATGATTTCGATCGCTCGGATCTTGGGGGCGCCTACCACCGTCCCGGCAGGAAATGCGGCGGAGAACAAGTCGAACGCATCCGTTTCGGGCGATAGGACACCATGCACTCCGCTTACCATGTGCATGACGTGGCTGTAGCGCTCGATCGTTTTGTAGGGATCGACGGCCACCGATCCAGGCACCGCAACACGGCCGAGGTCGTTGCGTGCCAAATCGACGAGCATGACGTGCTCGGCGTTTTCTTTGGGGTCGGCCAACAACTCGTCAGCGAGGTCACGATCTTGTTGACGTGTCGCCCCGCGCGGTTTCGTGCCGGCGATCGGCCGCAGTGACGCTTCGCGCCCAGACAGGCGAACCAATGCTTCCGGGGAGGAACCGACAATTGAGATGTCGCCAAAATCAACGTAGTACAGGTACGGCGACGGGTTCAGAAGACGAAGTGCCCGATACACTTCGAATGGCTGTACGTCGCAGGAGCCGGTGAACTGGACGGAGAGAACGAGCTGATAAATATCGCCTGCGCGAATATGCTGTTTGGTTTTATCGACCCCCGCCAAGAAATCGTCGTATTCAAGGCTATGTTTCGGGGATGCGTGAGCGGTCACCGACGGCCTGTTAGGTGTGGGGCCGCGTAACGCCGAGATGACTGCTGCCCGTAGAGTTTTGCGATCGTCATCCGGGCCGTCGTGAAGTAGCGCTGCGCGACGCGTCATATGATCGAACACGAGCACCGAGGCCGGCGCCATGAACAGCGCTGTCGTGTCCTTTTCTTCGGGAACTACGAACCGCCGATCGAAATGGCTGTGCATCCCATATCCAATGGCGCCTACTAATCCCCCCGGAAACGGAATTTCGTCTGAGCGAGGCCCTGGTTTTGGAGCCTGTTTCAGGGCTGATCGAAGCGAATCAAGCAGCTCCACGCGGTCTGTTGGGTACGGCCGCTCGGCGCCCGCGACTCGTAGGTGACCGTTTTGAAGCCGCCATTCGAATGCAGGACCGAACCCTATAAAGGAATAGCGGCCGAGCCGGTCGCCACCATCGACGCTCTCGAGGAGGAACCTCGGTTGGAACGGGGTGAGCTTCAAAAACGCAGACACCGGTGTATCCAGGTCGGCGGTGATGTCAAATACGGTTTCCATCGCTCAGCGTTTTTCCTTTCCTTGGAATGGGGATAGACAAAAAAAGGCCCGCCTCTCTCGTCATGAGGGGCGGGCCCGGTGCAAAATCACATTGTGAACGAACTAGGCTATACCGACCCCACGAAGAAGCTGGTACCACCACCACGCACCGACGGTGCAGTTGGAGAGGGGCGGATTTGGGTTGGGATTAGCCATGTGCGAATTGATAACCGGCGTTAAGACTGCGGTCAAGGCGTATATTTTCCGTCTTGACTGGACCACGCTTCTCTCGCAGCCTTCAGCCGACCGTGATCTGAAACACCCGTCGGATATCTTGTACAAGGACATTTCGATGCTGAGTAAATCAATTGAAGGGGCTGTAAACGACCAGATCAACCACGAGCTGTCGTCAGCCTACGCGTATTTGGCAATGTCTGCGTTCTTTGAGCGGAAAAGCCTCCCTGGTTTCGCGCATTGGGCTCGTTTGCAAAGCCAGGAAGAGGTTGTACACGGCCTCAAACTCGTTGAATACGTCAATGACCGGGGTGGAACGCTTGAGCTGAAGTCGGTGGAAAAACCGATGGGTGACTTTACGTCTCCCTTGGCGGTGTTTGAGGCGGCATTGGCGCAAGAAATGAAGGTGACAGAACTGATTCATCGTCTCTATGCGTTCGTCGTGGAAGAGCGAGACTATGCAACGCAGGTGGCCTTGGAATGGTTCATCGCCGAGCAGGTCGAGGAGGAGAAGGTCGGGAGCGAAATTGTCGATCAGCTACGCATGATCGGCGAGGACCGGACCGGTTTGTTGTTCATGGACCGCGAGCTGGGTCAGCGTCAAATGGCAGCCGGAGCGAACGCATCTGCTGAGTAGGGAGCCCTCCTGTAACGGAGGCTTGGGGCGCCTGATTTGTGATGATGTTGGGTCCGTAAAGGTCACAGAGGTCGCCCACCAAGGTTGGGGAACGCTTCTTTTATGAGTGTTGAATGTTGAGCCTTGATGCTGAGCGTTGAATGCTGAGCGTTGAACGCTGAGTGTTGAGTTCAGCCAATAAACCGAACCCCTCGTCGCTGGAGATCGGCCACCGAGGCGCCGAACGGTAGGATACTGAGCCTGTCCAGAAGCGCGCCGTTCAGCCGAGTCCTTGTGAGGTCGGCGCCCGTCAGGTCGGCGCTACGGAGGTCGGCGCTACGGAGATTGGCGGCCCGCAGGTCGGCGTCGCGTAAGATGGCCTGGACGAAAAGCGCCCGCTGTACGTTGGCGCCATTGAATCGAGCGCCGGTCATATCTGCTTGGCCGAAGTTGGTACGCTCGGCGCTCGCGTCCTGGAAATTGACCTCCCTGAGGTCGGACCCCCGAAAATCGGCGTTGTGCAGGTTGGCTCCGACGAATATGGCGCCGCGGAGTTTTGCCCGCATCAGCCTGGCTCCCCTCAGATTGGCGCCCGAGAAGTCGATGCCGTCCAGTGGCAACTCCGCTAGGTTGGCGCCGACAAGGTCCCCGCATTCGCCGGTGTATTTAGGATTCATTCCTTCTTCGCCGGCTTCGTTCACACACTTCCCGTCAACGTACCGAAATCCAAGGTCCTGTTGAGCGGACAATGGGTTGGCGATGGCCAGGGCTAACAGGGCCCAAATCTGGCCGTGATTCAAGGGAAAGGTTGACGTATTCATATGTGAATCCTCGTGTGAGTCCCTACATTCTCGTCCGGGGACTAAGCCGTCCCGCGGGATTATATGTCAATCGGTCGCCCTTTCGCTAGGCGAACTCGATCAAACTGTCATACACCAGTTGACCACTGAAATTTCCCTGTCTAGATTAGTCGGTCTGTACCAAAATGCCTCATTGGCAATAGTGGAGAAAATATAAGTGCCCACCATTAGTCAGCTGGTCCGCCATGGCCGTAAAGTCGTGGCAAAGAAAGAAAAAGCTCCTGCGCTGAAAGGGAATCCCCAGAAGCGGGGCGTGTGTACTCGTGTCTATACGACCACGCCCAAGAAACCCAACTCGGCCCTCCGAAAGGTGGCCCGCGTGCGGCTGACAAACGGGTTCGAAGTCACGAGCTACATCCCGGGCGAGGGGCATAATCTACAGGAACACAGCATTGTTCTGATCCGGGGTGGCAGGGTGAAAGACCTGCCCGGCGTCCGGTACCACATAATTCGCGGGACGTTGGACGCCTCCGGTGTCTCCGACCGCAGGCAAAGGCGCTCCAAGTACGGCGCCAAGAGGCCCAAATGAGTCGGCGGCAAAAGGCCCAGAAACGGATTGTCCCGCCCGATCCGCGTTACGATAGCCAGACGGTATCAAAGTTCGTCAATCGACTGATGCACAAAGGCAAAAAGTCCACGGCTGAGAGCATTTTTTACCGGGCCATGGATATGATAGAACAGAAAACCGGTCAACCCGGTGTGAATGTATTCAAGCAGGGTCTCAACAATGTGAAGCCTTCGGTTGAGGTGAAAAGCCGGCGCGTGGGTGGCGCCACCTATCAGGTACCGGTTGAAGTGCGGCCGGATCGTAGGACGGCGTTGGCTTCCCGTTGGATTTTGGGGCACGCAAGGAAGCGAAGCGAAGCCACCATGGCCGATCGATTGGCAGCGGAGCTGATCTCGGCGTCAAAGGGTGAAGGCACTTCCGTCAAGAAGAAGGAAGATACCCACCGGATGGCAGAGGCGAATCGAGCATTTGCCCACTACCGGTGGTAGCACGATAGACTAACTGGGGCGCCGTCGAGTGCGCCCAGAACCGGCGACGCGTGAGTCGCCCAAACAGAGCCGGAACCCTGCCAAAGGGATTCTGCGTCGCAGGGTGGAACCCCCACCCGGACGAGCTGCGGAGCGAGACCTGTTCGCGAAATCGAACGTATGGTCGCCCCGCTTTTTCGCTGCCGTAGCAAGGGGTTGTCAGGTAAAAAAAGGGTGACTCAGGGTTGTCAATACCGAAGAGGACCTAGGTCGTCTACACTGAAGAAGACAAGGATTTAAAAGGAATAGATGGCAACGGCAGCATCGAGGACGGTCGCGCTAGAGAGGATCCGCAACATCGGGATTATGGCGCACATTGACGCGGGTAAGACGACCACCACGGAGCGTATTCTTTATTATACCGGTCGTACCCATAAGATGGGCGAAGTCCATGATGGCGCCGCCACCATGGATTGGATGGAGCAGGAGCAGGAGCGTGGGATTACTATCACCTCGGCGGCCACCTTCTGCGAGTGGGAGCGGGACGGTCACGAGTACCAGATCAACATTATCGACACCCCCGGGCACGTAGATTTCACGGTCGAGGTCGAGCGATCCCTGCGGGTCTTAGACGGTGCGGTTACGGTGTTAGATGCCGTGGGTGGTGTTGAGCCGCAAACCGAAACCGTTTGGCGGCAAGCTGACCGGTACAATGTTCCCCGCATCATTTTCGTCAACAAGATGGATAGGGTCGGCGCCGACTTCGACCGTTGCCTGTCGATGGTCCGTGAACGGTTGGGTGCCAACGCCTACCCCGTCCAGATTCCGCTCGCTTCTGGTGAGCTGTTTACTGGTCTTATTGATATAATCCGCCGCGTAGAAGTGATGTACGACGAAGAATCTCTTGGGTCACAATGGGTGGAAGGGCCCGTGCCGGAAGCATTCACGGAGAAGGTTGAAGCATTTCGCCACGAACTTATTGAGGCCGCTGTCGAACACGATGACGAATTGCTGGTCAAGTATCTCGAGGGCGAAGACCAACTCACTGACGCCGAGGTTCGACAGGCGGTTCGTAAGGCCACGGTGTCTGGTGCCATGACGCCAGTTTTCTGCGGTTCTGCGTTTAAGAACAAAGGTGTGCAGCGGTTGCTTGACGGTGTGGTGGACTTTCTTCCAAGCCCGTTGGACGTTCCGCCTGTGCGGGGTCATCTACCACACCACGACGAAACATTCGTTGAGCGTCCGCCATCGGATGAGGCGCCGTTTAGTGCACTGGCGTTTAAGATCGCAACCGATCCCTACGTCGGAAAGCTGACTTTCTTCCGGGTCTATTCCGGACTTCTCAAGTCCGGCTCACACATCTACAACTCAACGAGAGACAAGAAAGAACGCATCGGTCGTCTGTTGCAGATGCACGCCAACAAACGTGAAGAGATCACTGAGGTTCGTGCAGGCGACATCGCTGCGGCCATTGGCCTCAAAGCCACACGTACTGGGGACACGCTTTGTCCGGAAGACGACCCGGTCATCTTGGAAGTCATGCGATTCCCGGAGCCCGTCATTTCAGTGGCCATCGAACCCAAGACCAAAGCAGATCAAGACAAACTCGGCGTCGCACTTCTCAAGCTCTCCGAAGAGGATCCTACGTTCCGTGTGTATTCCGACGAAGAAACGGGACAGACCATCATTTCCGGCATGGGCGAGTTGCACCTGGAAGTGCTTGTCGATCGCATGCGTCGGGAATTCAAAGTCGAGGCGAACGTTGGTCGCCCACAAGTCGCTTATCGCGAAACGATCCGAACCCGTGTGAATCAAGTCGAAGGAAAGTTGGCGAAGCAGACCGGAGGCCGCGGCCAGTTTGGCCACGTGGTGATCAATATGGAGCCTTCCGGGACTGGCCATGGGTTCGTGTTTGAAGATAAAATCGTCGGTGGTGTCATACCGCGTGAGTACATCGGTGCCGTCGAACGCGGCATTAAGGAGGCACTCGAAAATGGAGTGTTGGCTGGGTACGCGGTTGTCGATATCAAAGTCGAGTTGGTTCATGGCAGCTATCACGATGTTGACTCGAGTGAAATGGCGTTTAGAATAGCCGGCTCGATGGCGGCCAAATCTGCCGTGGCAAAGGCAAGACCAGTCTTGCTCGAACCCGTGATGGACGTTGAGGTTGTCACACCCAGCGATTACATGGGAGATGTCATGGGTGATCTTAACAGTCGCCGTGGCAAGATCGGCGGAATGACACAGCGCGGCGATGCGCAAATCATCGGCGCCAGCGTACCGTTGGGAGAGATGTTTGGATACTCCACGACCCTGCGCTCAATGAGTCAAGGTCGTGCGATGTACAGCATGCAGTTTGCGAGTTACTCGCCGGTGCCGAAGGCGAGCGCGGAGGAGATTATTTCGAAGGTTAAGGGGTAGGTGTCGGCCGTTGGTTGAGGGGAGCTGGGTGGTTTGTGGGAGAGGACGACAGCACGGGGCAAAGAAGCCGGCCGCGCAGACGCAGGGTGAGGATGGCAGCAAGGACTAGCGGGTAGCTGGCAGCGGGGAGCTGGCAGCCGCTCACCAGGCGGGCGAAGACGGAAGCCCAAGAACCAGGGTACCAGGACGCAAACATGGCGAAAGAGAAATTTGAGGCAAGACGACGTTAACGGCGGCGATCACGAAGACGCAGGCGGCGAAGGGGCTGGCGGATTTCGTGGCGTTTGATTCGATCGATAAGGCGCCCGAAGAGCGAGAGCGCGGGATCACGATCGCGACGGCGCATGTGGAATATCAGAGTGAGGCGCGACACTACGCGCACGTGGATTGCCCGGGGCACGCGGATTATGTGAAGAATATGATCACCGGCGCGGCGCAGATGGATGGGGCGATCCTGGTGGTAAGTGCGGCAGATGGACCGATGCCGCAGACGCGGGAGCACATTTTGTTGGCGAAGCAGGTGAATGTGCCGTACATCGTGGTGTTTTTGAATAAAGTGGACATGGTGGACGATGAGGAGCTGCTGGAGTTGGTGGAGTTGGAGGTGCGGGAGTTGTTGAGCAGCTACGATTTTCCGGGGGACGATACGCCAGTGATCAAGGGGTCGGCGTTGAAGGCGTTGGAGAGTGAGGATGGGAGCGGTGCGGAGACCAAGTGTATCCAGGAGCTGCTGGAGGCGCTGGATACCTTTATCCCAATGCCGGAGCGGGACGTGGACAAGCCGTTTTTGATGCCGGTGGAGGATGTGTTTTCGATCACGGGGCGTGGGACGGTGGCGACGGGGCGGATCGAGCGCGGGGTGGTGAAGGT
>JAZDDC010000065.1:0-23098 GCA_036679565.1 Gemmatimonadota bacterium | reverse complement strand
CGGCCGAATGGATTCCCCTTGTCTTTTCCGCACTTGCCACCCTTATTTTGGCCGGCGAGTTAGTGTCATCAATGCGTTCGAGTACGACTTGGACGCCCAGAACACCAGGAATGGCTGTTGGAGCGTTGGCGGTCCTCGTTGGCGTGGTAGGGCTGTTTCTTCATTTGGACGGACAGTTTTTTCGGAACGTCAGCTTGAGAAGTATGGTCTACTCAGCGCCTCTGGCCGCACCGCTGGCGTATGCTGGTGTTGGGTTCCTCCTCATGTTGAATCGAATGGTCATTCGTGAGTCCCTCGATTGGGCTCGGTGGGTCGTGTTTCTCACCTTCGGTGGGTTCATTGGACTGTTCGTACTTGCCGTTCTCGACCATGCGCAAAACGGATTCTTTTATTGGACTGAATGGGTTCCGGTGGTGACCAGCGCGTACGGCATGGCGTTCTTAGGTGTTACGATGGTGGACGCGCGAAACCGATCATTGCACATCTCAACGCTTGTTGTACTTGGGGTGAGCGTGCTGGTGGGACTGGCGGGATTCGTCTTTCATCTGTCGCGCAATTTAGACGGCACGTCAGTTTCCGCGTGGGACAACTTCATATACGGCGCACCCATTTTCGCGCCGCTTCTCATGCCAAACTTGGCGTTCCTTGGCGGGCTTGGGATCGTCGGGTTGAGGTGGGGTAGGGACGAAGCCGTCGGTTAGTTCTGTGGACACCAAGACCTAGTGGCGAAACTGCCGCGCCCCGGTCATGACCATAACAATCCCCGCCGCGTTTGTAGCCTCCACGACCTCTGGGTCTCTCTTCGATCCGCCGGGTTGAATGATCGCTGCCACACCTGCCTTGGCGGCTTCCTCGACGCCGTCCGCAAAAGGGAAGAAAGCATCAGACGCCAAGACGGAACCAGCGGGGTCGCGGCCGGCTTGCCGTGCCTTGTGAACCGCAAGGAACGACGCGTCCACGCGGCTCATCTGGCCTGCGCCAATGCCGATGGCCGCTTCATCGCGCGCCAAGAGGATGGCGTTTGATTTTACACTCGCCACCGCGCTCCACGCAAACCGAAGATCGCGCCATTGCTCGGTACTTGGGGACGTCTTGCTGACGATGTTCCAAGAGGATTCGTCCGCATCAACCTCGAACCGTTCTTGAACGAGAAAACCGCCACGGACGCGTTTGAAGTCGAACGTACCGCTGGGGCCATCAAACGGCATCTCGATGACACGGATGTTCTTTTTCTTCCGGTAGACGTCGAGGGCTTCGTCATCAATGCGCGGGGCGACGATAGCTTCGACAAAGAGATCTGCCATGGCCTCGGCCGTTTCGGCGGTGACCACTGTATTGAACGCGACAACAGAACCGAACGCGGACGTGGGATCGGTGGCTAAGGCGCGCTCATACGATTCTGTGGTGGTCTGGCCCAGTGCCACACCACACGGGGTCGTGTGCTTGATGATGACGCAGGCAGGTCTGTCTCGCCATGCCGACACGGCCGCGACAGCCGCGTCAATATCCAGCAGGTTGTTGAACGAAAGCTCCTTGCCATGCTGCTGTACCATACTCGCAATACCACGTGCTTCATGCGACGCATACAACGCGGCGTTTTGTTTGGGGTTTTCCCCGTACCGCAGTATTTGGATGCGTTTGAGCGCAAGACCGAGTACTGGGGGCATTGGTTCGTCAGACTTGTTGAGATATTCCGCGATCGACACGTCGTACGACGCCGTGTGATCGAATACTTTAGCTGCCAACTTGAGACGTTCGGCGTCAGACGGTCCGCCGATCTTGAGCATCTCGATAACTGGCTGATAGTCGCGGGGATCCACCACAGCGGTGACTGACCGATTGTTTTTCGCCGCCGACCGCAGCATCGACGGTCCGCCGATGTCGATTTGTTCGATGGCCTCGGCCAGCGTAACGCGTGGTTTCGCTACCGTTTCGCGAAAAGGATAGAGGTTAACAGCCACCAAACTAATCGGGTGGATGCCGTGCTGCTCCAGTGTGGCAACGTGCTCGGGCAGATCGGGTCGCGCCAGCAGCGCTCCGTGGATGGCCGGATGGAGTGTCTTCACTCGCCCATCGAGAATCTCTGGAAAACCCGTGATTTGGTCCACCGGAATGACCTTAACGCCGGCTTCTTTCAACACGCGCGCCGTGCCACCCGTAGAGGCAATGTCCCAACCCAGATCGACGAGGTTTTGAGCGAATTCCGCTACTCCACGTTTGTCAGAAACGGAAATTAGTGCGCGTGGCACAGTTGGTTTACTCCAAGTTGATGTTTGCGCTGCGCGCAGCTGCCCGCTACCCGCTACCCGCAGTCCTTGCTGCCAAGCTGTCCCCACGTTATGCCGTGGAGGGTGTGCCATCGCTGGCGTCTCTTCCACGTCCGCCGTCACTGCTGGCAGCGGGTAGCGGGTAGCTGGCAGCATCCCAAAACGTCCACCGTCGCCGCGGGCAGTTAGGAACATCCCAAAAAACCAATTCATCGCGCCGAGATAACAAGTCGCTCGGCTGCTTGGAACGCATGGAACTCCAGTGGCAGGCTCTTCGTCCCGTGCCGAGCGATCAATTTTACCACGGCGGGCAAGAGTTGGTGTTCGGCGTCGAGTACCCTAGCTGCTAAGGTCGCGGGCGTATCGTTGTTGTGTACGGGCACCGGCCATTGTGCGACGATCTCGCCTTGGTCGTATTCTGTTGTAACCAGATGGATCGTAGGTCCGCTTACTTTGACACCTGCTTCGATTACTGCACGATGTACTCGCTGTCCGTACATACCCTTTCCACCAAATGATGGCAAGAGCGCTGGGTGAACATTGATCATGCGCCGGTCGTACGCTTTGACGACATCGCCTGGCACCAAACGCAGGTAACCGGCGAGGACGATAAAATCGATGTGATGTTCGCTCAGGGTGGCCAGTATCTCACCTGCGTCGGAATGATCACGAAACACAGAAGCTGGGACACCGGCTGTTGACGCGCGCGTAACGGCGCCGGTACCATCGCGAT
Organism: Gemmatimonadota bacterium; assembly: GCA_036679565.1. GTDB lineage: Bacteria > Gemmatimonadota > Gemmatimonadetes > Gemmatimonadales > GWC2-71-9 > JAZDDC01. The sequence goes on along the minus strand of JAZDDC010000065.1, from coordinate 20,098 downwards.
CACTGCAAACTAGAGCGACCTGCACTGCGTTGTCGTCGCGGCAGTCGTCCAACAGCGCTTGGAGGTTGGTGCCGCCGCCCGAGACAAAGGCCGCCACGCGCATTGGTTTGTGCGTGTGTCCGTCGTTAGCCACTTATAGACATGGCATGAGTCACGGAGCGAACAAGGGCGTTTGTGTCGTCCTCCGCTACGGTTCGCACATCGAGTAGTACCCTATTGTGGGAACGATCCGCCGCCTGGCGACGACATGCCAGGTTCGACGGTTGCGCCATCGATACGGGCCGCGAGTTCCGTTGCCCGCCTCTTGAGTTGTGCTGGTGGGGCGGTAAGCATGGAGAGGACGGGAACTTCGGCCATGGCCCGAGTCGTATCGCGATACAGATTGAGCGTTGCTTCCAGGGCGGCGAGTACAATCTTGTCCGGTCGCATGGCGCGCGCGAATGGATTCTGAGCCGCCTTTGCTACAAGGGCGGCCGGACCAGCGATGATGCCCGCTTGAGGGCCGCCCACGAGCTTGTCCCCTGAAAAGACCACTAACGCTCCGGTCTGCACACTGGTTTGTACCAGGGGCTCTCCGCGCAGTCCGTACTGCTCCAAATCCAGCAAAAGACCGCTACCACAGTCGTGTATGAACGAAACACCGCGTGGATGGCACAGATCCGCCAACTCGTCGGGTGCTACTTCGCTGGTAAACCCGGTGATGGCGAAGTTGGATCGATGCACTTTGAGGATGCATCTTGTGCGGGGACTCAATGCGGCCACATAGTCGCGTATCCGTGTGCGATTTGTTGACCCGACTTCAACTAGGACGGTTCCACTTTTTCTTAGGATATCCGGAATACGGAACGCGCCCCCTATCTCGACCAATTCGCCGCGGGACACAATCGTTTCGCCACCTTCCGCCACCGTGTTCAACGCAAGAACAAGGGCGGCTGCGGCGTTGGTGACAACCAGTGCGTCTTCCGCCCCGGTCACCTTCCGCAGCAATTCACGGACATGCATACGCCGAGACCCCCGCGCGCCCGACTCCAGATCGTATTCGAGTGTGGAGTATGCGGCAACGCGAATGATGGCGTCAACCGCACACTTTGCCAGCGGTGCTCTTCCGAGGTTGGTATGTAACACGACACCGGTGGCGTTTATCACGGGGTAAAGAGTAGGAGCCGTTGCGTGAGTTATGCGTTCTTGCAACGCCGGTAGCCAACCAGTGTTAGGTGGAGTGCCTCCCTGCTGGCGCGACTCATCGATTAACTCGCGAATACTCTCCACCGTCACCGCTCGTGAGGCGTGCTCCAACAAGCCTGCCTTTTCCGCGTCATCCAGCAATTGGTGAACCGCTGGGAGGTGCTGCCGTGTGTCGCTCATGTTGAGTCTGGAGGTGTGATCGAATCGACCGGTAGTGGTATGAGTAGCGTCCGGGTGGACGTTTCCGCATGCCCCAGGAGGTTCGTCACGCTGGCCTCGATGACATATTGTTCGCCCGGAACAAGCGCGGTAAGGAGGACGATTACGAACGTATTGTAGATCGGCGGCCGCTGCGACAACAACGCATCCTGCCGCGCAATCTCCTCGGCATCTTCTAACGAGGTGCTATCCGCATCGACTACGGTTTCCTCGAATGAAATGGTGTCGGCCACCGTACTGTCCGCGATGACGGAATCCGGCACGAGGGGATCTACCGCCAGCGAGTCGGTGCCGATTGAATCTCTTATTGCCGCGGCGATTGAATCTCGTTGTGCGGCGGCAATCGAATCCGCCACCACCGCAAGCGAATCCAACTGCGCCGCTCGCAAAGAGTCGAAGTCCGGTTGCCACAGAATTGATGCAACATCGATCGGAACAGAATCCGGCAGCAGAAAGACACGGGCGGAATGCGCGACCTGTATGTCGGAGGCCAGTGCCTGAGTGAATTCGGTTGCCACTGCCATGCTGTCAACGATGCCTGCGTTGCGCATGGTTGGACCGGTCGAGTCGTGTGAAAAGGTCCAAAGATCAAAAGTCGCTACCGAATCCAGTGACACCAACGCGGAATCGAATGCCTCGCGCCGCTCGCGACGTTCGTTGTTGTTTTCGTCCAAGGTGGCGATCACCAAGTATTGTCCGCTGGGTGCGCCCCGTATGGAAAACGTGCCGATTGAATCCGTGATGCCAACGTAGGTGACGGAGTCGCCCACGCGAATCAGTTCGACGAGCGCGCCGGTCGCCACGATTCCCGCCTCCCAGTCCACCACATTCCCCGCGACTTGGGTTGCCGGTATGCTCGTTCCGGTGGAAAAAACGATCGTCCGAGAAGAATCGTAGCGGTTCTGCCGGAGGTCGGCGATGCCTGGTTGTAACGAGACGGTATACGTCTCTCCCGGCAACCAACCACCGCCGGGTTTTACCGTCACGCGGTTGCGTTTCCACGACACGCGAACGTCGTCATGTCTCGGCGAGACATTGATGAGGTTCGCGAGGTTTCCACCGGACCGCTCGTCAATGACCTCATCGAACTGGAATTCGACGTCGTCATCAAAGTCCGTAGCGACTGTTCCTGAATCAGGAATGACATGCAAGAGCACCGGGGGTGAGGCATCGAATGGACCTCCGGGCGGCTGTTGCACGGTGGCACATGCTGCGGCGAGCGCCGTTAGCAGCCCAACGACTTTAGCTTGCCAGATAGCGCGTCTCGCTGTTCCGTCCACCCTTTCTCCTTCTGCCGCTCACGTTCGACCACATCGGCGGGTGCGCGTCCGACGAAATTGTCATTGGATAGCTTGGCGTTCACTTTCACCAACTGTGCTTCCAACCGATCACGTTCTGCGGAAAGTCTGTTACACTCTTTTTGGACGTCGATGGCGTCGCCCAGTGGGACAAACACCGTTGAACCGTTTGGCAACACTGCGTTGCCGCCAGCCTCCTCGGGCTCTTGACCTGTGAGATCGACGATTTCCAGTTTTGCCAACCGGCGGATCGTATCCATCTCACTTGTCAACGCATCCCGTACGTCGTTGCTCGATGGTGTCACGTAAGCGCGCATCAACGCATGCGGTGGTACGTGGTATTCTGCGCGAATGGAGCGCACGGCACCTACCAGCGACTGCACGGTGACGAAGCGCCTTTCGGCCTCTTGATTGATCCATGTCGATTGACTCACCGGCCACGGCGTAATTGCCAACAGCGCTGTTCGATCCCCCGGCAGATGGCTCCACAGTTCTTCGGTTATGAAGGGCATCAGTGGATGCAGGAGCTTGAGTGCCGTTTCGGTGACATGCACCAGCACACTTCGCGCAATCTCACCGCTGGGACCATCCTGGCCGAGTCTTGGCTTGACCTGCTCGATGTACCAATCCGCGACTTCATCCCACAGAAAGTGGTAAATCGTGTTGGCGGTTTCGCTGAACCGAAATGCGTCGAGTGCTTTGGTTGTCTCGGTGACCGCCCGTTGTGTCCGCGCGAGAATCCAACGGTCCGCCAACTCCATCTGTCCGGCATCGATGGCTGTGATCGGAGTAACCGGCTTCTCGAGATTTGTCAGAATGAACCGTCCGATATTCCAGAGCTTGTTGGCGAAGTTACGACCAACGGCGAAGCTCGTATCGAGATCGTCCGGATCCAGGTTGACATCGGCTCCAGCGGCGGACCCGGCTACCACCGTGTAGCGCAGGGCGTCCGCGCCGTATCGCTCCACCACATGCAACGGATCGATGCCGTTGCCGAGCGATTTGGACATTTTGCGATTCTGTGTGTCGCGGACCATACCGTTCAAGTACACCGTGCTGAACGGTTTCTCTCCCATGAAGTGGAAACCCGACATGATCATGCGGGCAACCCAGAAAAAAATTATATCGGGGCCCGTGACCATGGAGTGGTTGGGATAAAAGTGCCGCACGTCCGGCGTTTTGTTTGGCCAACCTAACGTGGCGAATGGCCATAACCAGGACGAAAACCATGTGTCGAGCACGTCTTCATCCTGGCGAAGCGCCGCACCACATTCACAACGATCTGGTGCGCTCTCGGCCACGATTGTTTTTCCACAGGATTCAGACGTGCAATACCACGCTGGGATCCGATGGCCCCACCAAAGCTGACGCGAGATGTTCCAATCCCGAATATCTTCCAGCCAATTTTCGTATACTTTGCCCCACCGCTCGGGCACAAAACGGATGTCGCCTTGGCGATACGCGGCCAACGCGGGCGCCGCCAAGGGTTTCATCTTCACGAACCATTGGTCGGAGAGAAATGGTTCGACCATTGTGTTGCAGCGGTAACATTTGCGAACACGATGTTCATAGGGCTCAACGCGTTCCAATAGACCTGCTTTTTCCAGAAGCTCCACCGTTTGCTTCCGCGCTTCGTCACGATCCAAGCCTCGCAAGGACACTGGCACACGGTCGATATCCGTCATCTTCGCGTGTTCATCGATCACCACTGGCCGATCCAAGTCCAAAGGTGATTCATTGGCGATGTCAAAGTCGTTTGCGTCGTGGGCCGGGGTCACCTTGAGCATGCCGGTTCCAAAATCTTGCTCGACATGATCGCTGGTACCGATAGGAATTTCGAGGTCACTGAGCGGTATGAGAACCGAACGGCCCTTGAGATCGGAAAAACGTTCGTCTTCCGGATGAAACATCAGACACACGTCCCCGAACATCGTCTCAGGTTGTGTGGTGGCGACAACGACGTGGCGTTTTGGTTCATCACATAAACGGTAACGGATGTGATACAATTGGGCCGTGCGGTCGTGAAACTCCGCCTCCTCATCCGACAACGAAGTGGAACATCGTGGGCACCAGTGAATGACGCGGTGCCCACGGTAAAGTAAATCTTCATTGTACAACGTCACGAACACCTTGATGACCGCGCGCGAATACTCTTCATCGAGAGTAAAACGCGTACGCGACCAATCACACGATGCACCGATGGCCTTGAGCTGATCGAGAATGATGCTGCCCTTTGATTCGACATGCGACCAAACGCGTTTCACGAACGCATCACGACCTACATCGTGTCGTGTTTGACCCTCCCGGGCGATCATACGTTCCACGACATTTTGTGTCGCAATACCCGCGTGGTCCGTGCCCGGAAGCCACAGCGCTTCGCGCCCGCGCATTCGCTCGAAGCGGATCAACACATCCTGCAGCGTATTGTTGAGCCCGTGACCCATATGCAGCACGTCGGTGACGTTCGGCGGCGGAATAACGATGACGTAGGGGTCACGATCCGACTCGTTGTCCGCCGTAAATACACCGGCATCCATCCACCGTTGGTAGATGGCGCGCTCGATCGTCGATGGATCGTACGTGGGAGGTAGTTCCAGGGTCTTCATGTTTTCGAGACGGTCCCAGGGGCGGCGGTCAGGACTTGCTTTCCATCGTCGCTGCAGGTCGCTCGTGTGTGTCGGCGCCCTCAACGAGAATTCGGTTCACCACGTCATCGACTCCAGTCACGCTCGACGCCAACTCAAGGGCAATGTCACGGGTGCGCTCGTCTGTAACGATACCCTCCATTTCGATAAGACCCTCGCCGAATGCATGGACGTCGATCTCTGCCTGCCGTGTAGTGGGGTTGCCCCGCAGGGCGCTCAACAGGTCCCGCTCGATCTGTTCGGGGTCAGGTGGCTCGTCGTCGTTCCCCTCGCGAATCCGGCGGACCGCTGATTTGAAACGGTCTGAATCCACATTACCCAACAGCTCGCTCAGTACCATGCCGCTGACCAGGCCGACGCCAAGTGCTACGACGCCGAATACGGTCAATCCGAGACCGTCATACCTGTCCGATGCGTTGTGTTTCAGGGTCGGCTCCTGTGGCACTGGGAAACGTGACCTGTTTAGATTACTGACCTTAACAATGTACATCTCTCGCGGCTGAATCAACGAATGTCGATACCAGAAAACTCGACCCGGAGAGCCTGGATTAACGCCGTCGTTTTGGTGGTAACGGTGGCCGTGGCGCTGATTCTATTTTTCCTGCTGAAGGATAGTACGGCCCCTCTCCTGTAATTTTCCGCTCCGCAGACAAGCTGCCCCTTTGGGGTGGTCGTCAGCGGTGCCCTTAAAAGGAATAGGCATAGATGGCTGATTCGATTGCATTGACCCTTCCAGATGGGACCGTTCGGGACGCACAGGTGGGCACGACCGGTTTGGAGGTTGCCAAGGCCATCGGTCCGGGCTTGGCTAAGGCGGCCTTGGCGGTCAAGATCGATGGGGAGGTGTGGGACCTGGGGCGCGCCATCGGCCACGATGCACAATTCGAAGTCCTGACGGATCGCCAGCCGCAGACGCTGGATGTGCTCCGTCATTCGACCGCACACGTCCTCGCCACCGCGGTGCGTGAAATCTTCCCGGACGCAGCCATCGGATTTGGACCGTCCATCGAGGACGGCTTCTATTACGATTTCGATGTGGGTCGTCCGTTTACACCGGAAGACTTGGAGGCCATCGAGACACGGATGCGGGCGGTGGTCAAGGCAGACTACGCGTTTGATCGCCAAGAAGTAGACCGCGCCGAGGCGGAGAAGCTGTTCAAGGGGGATCCGCTAAAGCTCGAGCGTTTGGGCGAGTTGAGCGACGATGAGACGATCTCCGTCTATACCGATGGCCCGTTTGTGGACCTATGTCGTGGACCGCATCTACCAAGTACCGGACGTATCAAACATTTCAAATTGCTGAACGCGGCTGGGGCCTATTGGCGTGGAGATGAGAATCGCCAGATGCTCCAACGGATATACGGAACGGCGTGGTTCACCCGCGATGGTCTGCATGGATATCTCGATCGTCTGGAAGAGGCCCGCAAACGGGACCATCGGGTCATCGGAAAACAGCTCGACCTGTTCAGCATTCAGGAGGATGTTGGTCCTGGCTTGATCTTGTGGCACCCACGTGGTGCCATGGCACAGTTCCAACTGCGTCGATACATCGAGGATGAAGTGCTGCGGCGTGGTTACGAGTTGGTCTACACACCTCACGTGACGCGGGAACGATTGTTCGTTCGGTCCGGGCACCTTCCGCTCTATGCGGAGAACCAGTTTCCCAAGATGTCGGCCGGGGAAGGCGAGTCTGACGAGGTGGCCTATCGTGTCAAACCGATGAACTGCCCGATGCATGTCTTGATCTACGCATCAAAACAGCGTTCCTACCGGGAGCTGCCCGTCCGCTTGGCTGAGATCGCAAACGTCTATCGCAATGAACGATCCGGCACGTTGCACGGAATGTTGCGGGTTCGTGGGCTGACCATGGATGACGCCCATGTCTTCATGCGTGAAGATCAAATCGAGGACGAAATCTTCAGCATGATCGACTTAGTCGATGCGGTGCTCAACAAAACATTCGGATTGGAGTACCGTCTCGACCTGGCGACACGTCCGCCCAAGAAAATAGGTTCGGACGAGGTTTGGGATGTAGCCGAAGCGGCCTTGAGGCGCGCCCTCGATCGCAGGGGCATCGAATACGGTCTGGATGCTGGTGGTGGAGCATTTTACGGCCCGAAAGTTGATATCAAAATCCGCGATGCCATTGGGCGAGAGTGGCAAGGAGCAACCATACAGCTGGATTACCAACTGCCCGAGCGGTTCGAGTTAGAGTACGTCGGAGCGGACAACAAACCACACCGTCCGGTCATGGTGCATCGGGCGATTTATGGGTCGATTGAGCGGTTCTTTGGCATGTTGATTGAGCACTTTGCGGGAGCGTTTCCCGTGTGGATGTCACCGGAACAAGTTCGTGTAATCTCGATCTCCGATGACCAAGCGGAGGCCGCCGCCGCCATCGACCGTCAACTCCGGGACCTAGGGATACGTTCTCATCTCGATGATCGGAACGAGACGTTGAATTACCGCGTGCGCGACGGCGAAATGATGAAGGTCCCGTATATGGCGGTGGTCGGGAAACGTGAGGTGGAAAATGGGACCGTTGCTGTGAGAGTTCGCGGTGGCGGAAAGAAGCAGGAGATTTTATCGGTGGCGGACTTTGCCGAACGGGTGTTGGCTAATATTCGGGAAAAATCCATAGTCGCCGAATAACCGCTCCCGTCCTCACCACCGCCGCTGTATTAGATTTAACGGTCTCGCCGACCGGCCCCTCCGCCTGGTCGGCGCCGCAACTCCAAATATGATAATAACTTAACGCATGAGGTCTAAATGACCGGTGGTCCTTCTACCCCTGTACTCCTGAGCGCTACAAGAACGCCGATCGGCCGCTACCTCGGCGGCCTCGCGCCGCTGCAGGCCACCGAGCTGGGCAGTATCGCCATCAAAGAGGCCGTCTCACGCGCCGGCATCGACCCTGGGGTGGTAGAAGAGGTCATTATGGGCAACGTGTTGCAGGGTGGAGAGGGTCAGGCCCCTGCACGTCAGGCTGCCATCGGCGGTGGTATTCCGGGTGAGGTGCCAGCCATGACCATCAATAAGGTATGTGGCTCGGGACTGAAGGCGGTCATGCTAGCCGCGCAGGCCATCAAGGCTGGAGATGCGCAGTGCATCGTCGCCGGTGGAATGGAATCGATGTCCAACGCACCGCACTATCTCTGGGGCATGCGCACCGGCATCAAATTTGGCGATCAGAAGATGGTCGATGGTCTACTTCGTGACGGGTTGTGGTGTTCGTTCGGTGATTGCCACATGGGCGGTCATGCGGAGTACACGGCCGAGAAGGCGGGGGTTTCTCGGGAGGACCAGGATCAGTATGCCCTGGACAGTCACCGAAAAGCCATCGACGCTATGGATAACTGTCGCTTTTCAGCGGAAACGGTTGCGGTGGAGATCCAAGGCCGCAAAGGCGTGACGGTAATTGACAAGGATGAATCGCCGCGAAGGGACACGTCTCTGGAGTCCCTCGCCAAGTTGCGTCCTGCGTTTCAAAAGGTCGGATCGGTGACGGCTGGAAATGCGCCTGGGCTCAACGACGGTGCCAGTGCACTTGTGGTCGCCTCGAAAGAATTTGCCCGTGCTCACGGCCTCGACATACTCGCTACCGTCACCGCGTACGCCACCGGCGGCGGCGAACCGAAGGATCTTTTCTTCGCACCCATCAACGCGGTCCGGAACTTGATGTCCAAGGCTGGCACGTCAATCGGTGATTATGAATTGATCGAGGCAAATGAAGCGTTCGCCGTCCAAGCACTGGCCGATGGCCGCGCGCTCGGCTGGGATTGGGATCGTGTCAACGTCAATGGTGGTGCCGTGGCGCTCGGCCACCCCATCGGCGCCAGCGGAGCGAGGGTGCTGACGACATTGCTGTACGCGATGGATTCTCGAGGGGTTAGTTCGGGGCTGGCAACACTGTGTCTCGGTGGTGGAAATGCGGTCGCGTTGAGTGTTGAAAAATGAGCTACCCGCTACCCGCTACCCGCTACCCGCTAGCCGCTGTTGGCGGTCTCGTCTTGCCCGGATGCGGAAGCCGGCTTTCGCATCCAACCGCTCATCCACTCCAAAATGATTGCGGGCAGCGGGTAGCGGGCAGCGGGCAGCCGCCGATCACGTCAACCGTCTTACCGGCCGCACACTGCCAACCCGGCCAACACCGCAACCAATGACTACAACCGCAATCATCGGCGCCGGCACCATGGGCAACGGCATCGCGCATGTTTTTGCGCAGAGTGGGGATGATGTTCTGCTGATAGACATCTCGCAGGAGGCGTTGGATAAGGCGTTGGCGACGATTGGTAAGAACATGGATCGTCAGGTAAAGAAGGGGAAACTCACTGAAGCGGATCGCGACGCGGCACTCGGTCGTATCGTGGGGCATACGGATCTTTCGGCGGTTGCTGAAGCGCAACTTGTCGTTGAGGCGGTTACCGAGTCACCGGATGTGAAGTTTCACATCTTCAAGGAACTTGATCGCCACGCGCCTGCCGAGGCAATTCTATCGAGTAACACGTCGTCCATTTCCGTTTCTGAAATTGCGGCGCACACAAATCGACCGGAGCAAGTCATTGGCATGCACTTCATGAATCCGGTGCCGGTGATGCCGCTGGTCGAGATCATTCGGGCATTGCAAACATCGGACGCAACCGCCGCCGCAGTCGTAGACAAATCCAAAGCCCTCGGCAAAACGCCTGTCGAGGTGCAAGACTATCCCGGTTTCGTTTCCAATCGCGTGCTCATGCCGATGTTGAACGAAGCCATGTTCTGCGTGATGGAGGGTGTTGCAACAGCCGATGCGGTTGACGCAGTGATGAAACTCGGAATGAGTCATCCAATGGGGCCGTTGGCGTTGGCCGATCTCATTGGTCTCGATGTATGTCTGCACATCATGGAAGTACTACATAGAGGATTAGGTGAAGATAAGTATCGTCCGTGCCCGTTGTTGCGCAAGATGGTGGCGGCCGGTCAGCTGGGACGAAAGAGTGGCAAAGGGTTTTATGACTATGCTTAGTGTGATGGAGGCCGTTGAGGAACAACGCAAAGAGGTCGTGGCAATGGCACGCGACTTCGCGTTGACGGAAATCGTGCCACACGCGGCCGACTGGGATCGAACGAAAGAGTATCCCCGCGCGGTAATTCGCAAGCTCGGTGATTTAGGTTTCTTCGGTATGACCATACCGGAAGAATACGGCGGATTGGAGTTGGACCATCTGACGTATTTGTTGGTGATTGAAGAGATTGCGGCGGCAGACGCTAGTGTGTCAATTTCGCTCTCGGTGCATAACTCGTTGCCGTCGTTCATCATTAGGACGTATGGGACACACGAACAGAAAGAACGTTGGCTCCGTCCAATGGCAAGCGGTGAGATGTTGGCAGCGTTTGCCTTGTCGGAGTCGCACAGCGGTTCAGACGCTGCGTCGCTTTCCACGCAGGCCACACGTGACGGTGACGATTGGGTATTGAACGGCACCAAGGCATGGGTGACCAACGGCGACACCGCGGATGTTTTCCTTCTATTGGCCCGCACAGATACTCGAGAAGACCGTCGGGGTGCTAAAGGTATTTCGGCGTTTGTTGTCCCGAGGCGTATTGATGGGATCGAAGCACTTGCACCCGAGGATAAAATGGGGCTACGGGCCTCACGCACGAACCAGGTCGCACTGCACGACGTGCGAATTTCGTCTGATCACCTGATCGGGCAAGAAGGCCGTGGGTTCATCTACGCATTGACCGGATTGGATGAAGGACGAATGGGTGTGGCCGCGCAGGCGATCGGAATCGCGCGTGCCGCACTCGAACATTCGGTCACGTACGCAAAACAACGTCATCAATTCAAAACCGCCATCAGCGAATTTCAGGCGATACAATTCAAGCTGGCCAACATGGCCACGGGTCTTGAAGCAGCACAATCGTTGCTGGCAAGTGCCGCCGATGCAAAAACGCGGGGCGAACCCATCACGCAAAAGGCGAGCATGGCGAAGCTATTTGCTTCGGAGACGGCCATGATGGTGACGACCGAAGCAGTCCAGATCTTTGGCGGTTACGGGTATATGCGTGACTATCCCGTGGAGCGTCTGCTGCGGGATGCAAAGATCACCGAGATTTACGAGGGCACCAGCGAGATTCAACGCATGGTTGTCGCCCGTGAACTTCTAAAGTGAGCGTATGAAAAACTATATCGACGGTTTATTCGATCAGATCGCAAAATTCCAACACGAACAGGTGAGCGCGTGGTACGACGAGGAGTCCGGTTACCGGGGCCTCATTGCAATCCACAGCACGGTTCTCGGACCAACACTCGGTGGGACGCGATTCTGGAACTATACGTCCGACACCGAGGGAATCATTGACGTCCTCCGGTTGTCCAGAGGTATGACATACAAGGCGGCCGTCGCGGGTTTGAATTTGGGTGGTGGCAAAGGGGTCATCTTTGGAGATAACAGGACGGTTGATCGTGAAGGGATTTTCCGTTCACATGGCAAGCATGTGGAGTCGCTCGGTGGCAGATATATCACGGCGGAGGACGTCGGTACGAGTCCCAGCGACATGCAGTATGTCAATCTCGAGACCAAACACGTTGTTGGGTTAGAGGGGAAGTCTGGTGACCCGTCGCCCGTCACGGCATTCGGAGTGTTCCGTGGCATCGAAGGCTGCGCAAGTTTCCGCTACGGCTCAGACTCGCTCGAAGGGAAGACGGTGGCGGTGCAGGGGATTGGCAACGTGGGATACCATCTGTGTAAACTACTCCATGAACACGGTGCACGAATTTACGTGACGGACATCGATGCGGATCGTGTGAAACGTGCGGTGGAAGAGTTTGGCGCGAAAGCGATGAACGAAGATGAGTTAATGTCGTCAGATGCACACATTTTCGCTCCCTGCGCAATGGGAGCGGTGATCAATGATGAATCGCTTGCGAAACTCCGTTTTGACATCGTGGCTGGCGGTGCAAATAACCAGCTGGCCGAGGACCGACATGGTGACGCCCTCAACGAACGCGAAATAACCTACGCGCCGGACTACGTGATCAACGCGGGCGGATTGATCAACGTAGGCGCTGAGGTGTATGGATACAGCCTCGAGTGGGCCCGTCAGAAAGCATCGGAGATCTACGATACAATAAAAGGGGTGTTGGAGATCGCACGAGACGAATCGATACCGAGTTACAGAGCAGCTCGTATACTCGGCAGTAGGCGGTTGGACGCGGCAAGGGCCGGACAGGCGGCGCAGACATGAGTGAGGTCGTACCCATCGGCGCGGATCACGCGGGATTCGAGTTGAAGGAGAAGTTAAAGGATGTACTGCGACGTTTAGGTTTCGAACCGGAAGACGTTGGCACCGCCACAAGTGAATCCGTCGACTATCCGGATTTTGCCAAGCAGGTGGCAGCAAAGGTGAGTGATGGGCGGGCCAAGCGTGGCGTGCTCATGTGTGGCACTGGGCTCGGCATGTCCTATGCGGCAAACCGATATGCCAATGTGCGTGCAGCGGTTGCGTGGACCCCTGAGATCGCAGAGCTTTCGCGGCGTCACAACGATGCCAACGTTCTCGTACTGCCGGCTCGATTTGTCACCGAAGCCGACGGTGTCGAGATCCTCGAACGGTGGTTAACATCCCCGTTCGAAGGTGGCCGCCATCAACGACGAGTCGAAAAAATCGAGGTAGGTGAATGAGCTGGTTGCGACCCCTGCAAGAATCTGATCCAGTTATTGCATCCCTGATCGCGGATGAAACCGCGCGGCAGGAAAACGGACTGGAACTCATCGCGAGCGAAAATTTCGTTTCGCCGGCTGTGCTCGAAGCAATGGGTACGTCGCTCACTAACAAGTACGCCGAAGGTTATCCGGGAAAGCGGTACTACGGCGGGTGTGAAGTGGTCGATAAGATCGAATCGCTCGCGCGCGAGCGGGCGTTGCAGGTGTTCGGCGCGGACCATGCAAACGTACAGCCGCACTCCGGTGCGTCGGCCAATCTCGCCGCATACTTTGCGGTGTTACAGATTGGCGACAAAGTCATGGGTCTGGCGCTGCCTCACGGCGGGCACCTCACCCATGGCTCGCCTGTGAATTTTAGCGGCAAGTGGTACGATATTGTTCCCTATCACGTCGATGAGAGTACCGGACGGATCAACATGGATCGTGTTCGGGAGCAGGCCCTTACCGAACGTCCTAAGATGATCATAGCGGGTGGCAGTGCGTACCCGCGGATTTTCGATTTTGAGGCCTTTGCCTCGATCGCCGCGGAGTTCCCGGGCCTGCAGGGCGGCCCTTTAGAGCATGTTATTGCCGCCAAAGCTGTAGCGTTTGGAGAGGCGCTTCAACCGGAATTCAAAAAATACTCGCAAAATATTGTTGATAATGCGCGTGTTTTGGGTGAGGCCCTGGTGGACCGCGGATACACATTGGTGTCAGGTGGAACGGATACCCACCTACTGCTCATGGACCTCCGTTCCGGGGAACTCACGGGCAAGATCGCGGAGGAGGCCCTCGGCAGAGCGGGCATGCACGCTAACAAGAATACCGTCCCGGGAGACCAGCGTTCGCCGTTCGTTACGAGCGGTATTCGGCTGGGAACACCGGCCCTCACCACCAGGGGTATGGGGCCCGAGGAGATGACCCGTATCGCCGGATTCATGGATGATATCCTGAGGGCTGCCGATACTTCCTCTGAGAATTCGGTCGTTGAGCGCGTGGCGTCCCAGGTCCGCGAGCTGGCTGCGGCCTTTCCACTGTACGCCGCCGAAGAGGCGGCCCCCTAACGCCCTTGCCGGGCGTCCCCCAGAACGGCACCTTAGGCACGTGGCCAAATACCAATCAGCAGACGAACTCCTGGAGCGCATCGCGGCGCTCAAATCGGGCTACCACGAACGGTCGTTCTTTTTCGTGTTGGCTGCCTTGGAGTTTGGTCAGCAGAACCGCATTGAGCGGGGACATATCACTGGTCAGGAATTGGCGGCCGCCTGTCGCGATTTTGCCCTGGAACAATTTGGGCTTACGGCCCGAATGGTGCTGGAGTTTTGGGGTCTCAGGACGACGGCGGATTTTGGTCGCATAGTCTTCGCGCTTATTGATCTTGGACTACTCATGAAACAGGAGTCGGACACCTTGGCCGACTTCGAGTCAGTCTACGATTTCGAGGAGGCGTTTGACGGGAGCTACCCATGGCAGGGTCTGCGTCCCGCCGGACAGCAACAGTAGTTTCCTCTGGGCCCTTGGGATTTTGGGGGTGATACATGTCTGAGCCGGCATGGACGAATTGTCAGAAGTGTACGACTGGGGTGTTGTTGCCGTTGTCGGATTATGGCCGAGACGGTGCTCCCATCACCTACAAAGCGTGGGTGTGTAACAACCCAGACTGTGGTTTCAATCTTCGGATTGACAACGGCGAGATATCGATTGGGCGGGCCGTTGGGCAGAGCTTTAAGTAGGTAGTTGGTTAGATCCGGGGCGGGGTCCGTTTTGTTGCCCCGGCAGGCCGCCAACCGCTAGCTTTTTGCAATCAGTTTGCGAAACCGCTGCTCTTCTTTGTTGTGTGAATCGGTGGGTTCTCCCGCTATCGTGGGAGCAACCGGCGCGGTCGATTGATGCCTATGGTTGTCGCAATGCGTTCCCGCAAACAACCCCACCTCGACAAGGCTCGTATTTCGGATTTGTAGTCCGTTATCATGAGCAATCCCTGTCATACGGGGGTATCCTTATCACATGAGCGCCGATTCGCAAACCCTGTTGCGTCGCGTCCCCGTGCTCGACGCCAGGGAGGCCACGTCTTGGGACCACGCCGCGCGGGAAGCGGGCATCCCTTCGCGTGTTTTGATGGAATCGGCGGGCCGGGCTGCGGCGCATGTCGTCGCGGAGCTTTTTGGGCCTAAGTGTATGGAAGGAACACTTGTTGTTGTGGGCCATGGCAACAACGGTGGCGACGGATGGGTGATCGCACGCGCGCTCCACGCGGTCGGTGCAAAGGTCGCGGTTGTGGAGTACGACAAGGAGCGATCAACTGACTGCGCCGCAAATCGCGAGCTTGCGTTGCGAGACGGCGTATCTGTGTTGGAGGCAAAAGATGAATGGCCACGCGCCGAGATTGTTGTCGATGCGCTACTTGGTACCGGCGCAGCGGGGCAACCCAAAGGTGCTGTTGGTGATCTTAGCCACCGAGTGATGCAACTCGGTGTGCCGGTTGTTGCCGTTGATGGCCCTACGGGTTTGGATCTGACAACCGGGCAAACGCACGGGCCGGTGCGTGCAGACCTCACCGTGACGTTCGGTGGGTTCCGACGAGGGCATCTCCTTGCGCGTGATTGGTGTGGGCGTATTGTCGTATTGGATATTGGCTTCGGACAGTTCCCCGCAAGCACGGACTGGCCGCTGTTTGTTCATGATATATGGGCTGCCGCGACGGTGCCCCCGCTGGAATCTTCCATGCACAAAGGTAAACGCGGTCGTGTTGCCGTGATCGGCGGCGAGGACGGCATGGCGGGTGCGGTCCAATATGCGGCGCGGGCGGCGTTTGCAGCCGGTGCTGGTTTGGTTCGGATAGCGGCGCCACCATGCACGGTCGCCTCGATGCAAGAAAATCTTCCCGATGTCACCGCGACGCAAACGGCGTTGGGTCCCACTGTTGAAGATGCCGTTGCCGAGTTGCTTGCGTGGGCTGACGCCGTAGTCGTAGGGCCAGGTCTTGGACGCGGGGACGATAGGACCGAGTTCGTACGCGGCGTCTTGGATCGCGTGGAATGTCCTGTCGTCCTTGACGCGGATGCGTTGCACGTTGGCAGTGGTGACTTGAAACGAGGTACCGCGCCGCGTGTCCTGACACCACACTTCGGTGAGTTTAGGGGCGCGTTTCTGACGGTGGAGGACGCGGCGAGCGATCGATTCGCAGCGGCCATAGAGGCGGCCGAGATGTTTGCAGATGACAGCGCCGTGTTGTTGAAGGGCGTACCCACCGTACTAGCGTCCGGCGGGGACGTTCGAGTCGTCGCCGCGGGGAATCCCGGTCTTGCAACCGGCGGTAGCGGAGACGTGCTCTCCGGTCTGATAGCCGCATTTCTCGCAAGAGGCCTAACACCAATCGACGCAGCATCACTCGGCGCCCAAGCACTCGGTCGAAGTGCAGAACTCCTTGCTGAAAAATATCCGGTTCGTTCAATGCGTCCTGCCGATGTGTTGGCGAGTCTAGCTGACGTATGGGTGAAATGGAGCGACCCAACGTGTACGATCCCACCCGTTCTGATAGATCTTCCAAGTCCGAAAACGGATTGAGCGCCACAAGATGTTGAAGAAACGGACAAATGCAGCGAGCACCTCGCACGCCACCCCCGTAAGATCAAATAGCGGGCAGCGGGCAGCGGGCAGCAGGCAGCTTCTAATTCTCCTCTCCGTCGTGATCACGTCAACCGCCACCGCCCAGGCCAACCGCTGGAACCCCAACGACTACGTCATCCTCCGCGACTTTCGCGACGTGCGCGCCTTGGCCGCAACCAACGCCGGTTTGTTTGTAGTGACCCCCGGAGCAATTGCCGCATACGACACGCGTTCTCGTCGGTGGCTCCCGCCCATAACCGCGCTTGACGGTCTTCCTATGGGTGAGATTACCATGGCGATTGGTGATCCGGCCGACGAAAGTATTTGGGTGGGGCTCACATCCGGTCTCGTACACTATTTGCCAGTGCTGCGGGAAGTGCAACACATCGCGACACAGGGCGCCCCTGTGAGGATGGTTTTCGACCGCAACGATCCGTTCCGAGGCATGTACGTCGCCACGCGAGCGGGTTGGTTTTTTGCCGGACGGGGTATGGGCGTGGTTGTGCCTGCGCCATCCATCCCCCCACCTGAACGACAGATAAGGCCCTTAACGGTGGCAGAAGCACTGCAACGTTTACCCGGCGCGGACGCGACCCGGTCCTCTGCGTTGCTTGACGATGGACTCCGAAGATTCCGTTTCACCGCCGCCGCAGAGGATCCGTTGCGCCGTGTGTTTTATTTCGGTACCAATGGTGCTGGCGTTTTCGAATATGACCCTGGCATTGGCGAGTTCGAACCACTGTCGTTCGGTTTGTTGTCTGATCGAGTCGGTGCTGTGATCTGGAATGACGGTGCGGTGTGGGCGGGTACCGGCGGTCGTGATGGCGGACGTGGTTTCACACGTGTCGATGGCAACCTACAAGACTTTCGGCTTGACCGGGGCCCGGGTGCCGCAACGTACCGGTTCTCGACGGTACGTGACTTCCATATCTGGGAAGGTGGTGTGTGGGCAGCCACGGACATCGGTGTGATCCGTGTCGATGTACCAGACCATGCAATTAGCGGTGACCTGCCATCAGCCTCTACCTATGCGTTGACGGAAAGTCCGGCAGGGCTTTGGGTGGGTACCAGTCGTGGTCTCGCGTTGCTGCGTCGGTTCCAGCGTGCCGGTGTTGTTGTAGAAGAAGTGCAACTGACCAATGCACCGGTCTTAGCCCTCGAGGCGGAAGGGCATGACATTTGGATAGGAACGTCACGTGGGTTGCGCCTGCTTCCCGGCATTGACGATACCATCTCCGATCCGGTGTCCATTCAGGGCTTGCCAATAGCTTCGGAATCGATCACTGCCATCACGCTGCACGACGACCGTCTCTTCGTTGCCACGATCAATCGTTTAATGTGGCGGGATGTCGATTCGACCTGGAAAGAAGCTCCGCCGCTAACCGGCATCTAGCATGGTTCGATTACACAACCAACGGCTTGCGAACGACATTGAGTGAAAGAGACCTGCCGGGGCGTTTAGTGGATGTTGAAGTTGGTGGCGGGTTCGTGTGGCTGGCGACTGACGGTGGGCTCGTTCGGTGGAGGGCGGAACGTTGATGCGTTACTCAGCTGCCCGCTACCCGCGACCCGTTACCCGCTTATTAATAGATGGCTGGTAGCTGGTAGCCGGCAGCTATTCAACAACAACAAATAACCATGCCAATCCAAATTTCTGACAACTCCCCGACCGCCTTGTCCAACGGAACCGAATTTTCCCGCATTCGTGCCGCGTGGAAACGAATGGGAGACAACGTTGCTGGTGTAGGTGATGATGCGGCCATATTTTCGGTTGGGTCGGAGCAATGTGCTATTACGAGTGATCTATCGGTTGAGGGCACGCATTTCCTGCCGGGGTGGTTGTCCGCGGAGGAACTGGGGTATCGATGTGCCATGGCGAGTCTGTCGGACCTCGCCGCAATGGCTGCGAGCCCTTCGGGTGTGTTAGTCAGTGTCGGTCTGTCGAGTGAGCTTCCCGAAGATTATCTCGCCGAGGTCATGGCCGGCGTTGGTGAAGCGGCGTGTGAAGTTGGCGCACGGGTTTGGGGTGGCGATACCGTGAGAAGTGAGCGGTTGATTGTGGATGTCACCGCACTCGGCACATTGCAGGGGGCGGCGGTAAAGCGGTCAAGTGCCGAACCCGGAGATTCCCTGTATGTCACCGGTCGATTGGGTGGCGCGGCCGCGGCGGTGAAGGCCTGGAACATGGGCGCGGAACCAAGTGCATCGGCGCGACGGCGGTTCGCACGACCTGCGGCCCGCGTCAACGAGGCGTCTTGGTTGCGGGACAACGGTGCGAAGGCGATGATCGACGTGAGTGACGGGGTCGTTGCCGATGCTGGGCATATCGCCGCGGCATCCGGCGTCGAGTGTGTGATCGCACTCGAGAACCTGCCACTACATGATAGCTGTGACACGGTCCACGCCGCTGCGACGAGCGGGGAAGAGTACGAGTTGCTTGTCACCGTGTCTGAGTCCGCGGGTGAGCTGGCAGAGCGATTCAGCAAGGAGTTCGACTTAGAGATGACTCGTATTGGCAAAATCGACTCGGGCAATGGGTTGCGAATCGAACACCACGGACAACTGGTCACCGATCTATCCGGCTTTGGCCACTTCTAACAGGCAATCGACGGGATCGCAATAAATGTTCCGAACGATCTGGTTCACGCTCAATGTGGTTGTCATGACGACATATTACGGAGTGATAGTGATCGTCGCCGGTCTCTTTAAGGTTCCCAACCGTGAAGATGGCGTGTACGATCGTGTCATCCGTGGTTGGTGTCAGTCGTTGTTGCGTGCGTCGGGCACAACGGTAGACATGCGTGGCCTCGAAAACATTCCCAAGGATACTCCCGTCGTCTTTGTATCCAATCATCAATCGTGGTTCGATATCTTCATCCTCGCGGCACATCTCCCGGGACATATCCGGTTCGTGGCAAAAAAGGAACTGACAAAGGTCCCCTTCTTGGGCGGGGCGATGAAGGCCGCCGACCAGATTTTCATCGACCGGCACGACAGACAGGCCGCGTTCGAAGCGTATGCAACAGCTGCACAGACAATCCGGTCCGGTATGAATGCCATCGTTTTCCCCGAGGGCACACGGAGCCGAACGGGGGAATTGCAACCCTTCAAGAAGGGTCCGTTCGTCTTAGCCATCGCGTCACAAGTTCCGGTGATGCCCGTTTATTGCGCTGGGACCTTTACGTTGCTTCCCAAGGGAACGCTCAGGGTCAACCCACATCCCGTGGCGGCGTTGATCGGGCAACCCATGTCGACCAAAGGTCTGGCCTACGAAGACCGGGACACTTTCATGGCTGATGTCCGGTCGGAGATTTTGAAACTGCGAGTCGAAGGCAGAGCCCTACTCGGCATGGAGCCGGAGGGCGGACAACGGTAAGGCGGTAGGTCGGACAACGGTAAGGCGGTAGGTTGGACAACGGTAAGGCGGTAGGTTGGACAACGGTAAGGCGGTAAG
>JAZDDC010000649.1:0-6546 GCA_036679565.1 Gemmatimonadota bacterium | reverse complement strand
GAGCGTCATCATTTGGGATCGAACCGGATCGTCATGCGAGAGCGGTGCCGCGCCTAACGTCGTGATCAAGTCTTCCATGTGCTCAAAGCGATCTTCCGGCTTCTTGGCCAACATCCGGCTGACCGCCTGCGCCAACGGCTCGGGACAATCCGAACGTTTTGAGCGAATGTCGGCGAGTTCCTCGTGGACGTGCCCGTACATGACTGCCATCACCGAGTCACCTTCAAACGGTTTCGATCCGGTAATCATCTCGTACGCCACAATGCCCAAGGAATATTGATCCGAGGCGCCAGTCACATCCTTCGCCGTACACTGTTCGGGACTCATATACGCCGGTGTTCCAATGGCCGCACCGGTCTGTGTGAGGCCCTCAGCGGTATCTACTTTTGCAATGCCAAAGTCGGCGACGATTGCCCACCCCTCATCGTCAATCATCACGTTCCCCGGTTTGACATCGCGGTGTACAACCCCGCGCTTGTGCCCGTAGCCCAACGCCCCGGCGACCTGCTGCAAGATGGCAGTGACCATGTCGATGGGCATAGGACCCAGTTCACGCATGAAGTCATCGAGTGGACGCCCGGGAATGAACTTCATCACGAAAAACGTCACATCTTCGTGGTGTTTGACAGAATACACGGGGATGATATTGGGATGACTGAGCGATGCGGCGGTTTGCGCTTCGCGAACAAACCGCTCAGCCATCGATTCGTCACCGCTGATGCTTGGCAACATCACCTTGATGGCCACTTTGCGATTGAGCGCGAGATCGTGGGCCAAATACACCATCGCCATGCCGCCCCGACCCAATTCCTTCAGCACTTCGAAATCGCCCAGCGTAGCGTGCCGAAGAACGTCCAGCATCGATTCCTCGACGCTTGCGGGCATAATCTTGGTGGCCACCGGTGTCATCCGGGTGGTGGCCGCAGTGGACAACGGACCAGTCACGTCCGTCCCGCATTCGGAACAGAAATTGTTACCCACGAGGATTGCAGTGCCACACCGTGGGCACAGGGAAACAGTCGTCATCAACTAGCCTGAAACGGGTCGGGAGCGACCCCATCAACGAGCCCAGGGTCCTCATTCAATATATGTGGAACGGACGGCACTGGCGGCAGCACAGTGGAAAACTGTGGTCGAACGATAGGGTGCCTGGACTCCGACCAACAATGCGAAACGAGACACAAGATCGGGTCAATTCACTGCCCGTGACCAACAATTCCGCCCGTGATCTGGGTCCAAAACACCCATTTGCGGCTGGATTCCGCCATCAGTGTCCTGGATCTACATTTCCGGCCTATGAAAGCCTATGTCATGCGTGAGCACGGCGGATTGTCGGCGCTCGAACCCGCAAACGTCCCCCCACCGGAGATCTCCGGCCCCCACGACGTGCGGATATCTCTTGAAGCCGCCGCCCTAAACAGATTGGACCTTTGGACCCTGCAAGGACTCCCCGGCCTCAAGCTGAACTTCCCACATATTCTGGGTGGAGACGGCGCCGGCACCGTCGATGCCGTGGGAGCCAACGTCACAGCCGTGGCAGTCGGCGATCGAGTATTGATCAATCCGGGGATCTCTTGCTACGCCTGTACCCACTGTCATGCCGGCGAGCACTCACTCTGCGCAAAGTATCGAGTACTCGGCGAGCATGTCCCCGGCACGTTGTGCGAACAAGTCGTGGTCCCGGAACCGAACGTCGCCCGTATACCTGATTTGGCCGACCGAAGTGAGCCGTTGTCGTGGGAGGAAGCGGGGGCCTTCTCGCTTGCCACTTTGACGGCTTGGCGAATGCTCGTCACCAAGGCCGAGGTGACACCGGGTGACACGGTGTTGATTTGGGGAATCGGGGGCGGCGTCGCACAAGCGGCACTCCACATTGCAAAGCTCGCCGGCGCATTTGTCATCGTCACATCCTCCAGCGACAAGAAACTCGCCGCCGCCGAAGAAGCCGGAGCTGACGCATTGTTGAACCATGCCAAAGTCGATGTCGCCAAAGAAGCACGTCGTATTACAAAGAAACGAGGCGTAGACGTTGTGGTCGAGACTGTAGGTGAAGCAACGTGGGAACATTCGTTGCGCGCACTGGGGAAAGCGGGCCGTCTTGTCACGTGCGGCGGCACGACGGGTCCGATGGTAGTTACAGACGTACGTCGTTTATTTTGGAATCAATACAAGATCATGGGTTCTACGATGGGCTCAGCTGATGAGTTCCGCAAAATTGTTGCCGTGTTGGGACAGGGGAAACTCCGGCCAACGATTGACTCTGTGTTTCCGCTCGACCAGGGAAGAGATGCGTTTCAACGGCTGCGTAGCGGGGAACAGGCGGGGAAGGTTGTAGTGCGGATCCGTTAGCGTATTGTTTGACCTGCCGACGAAGATCGTATTCGTGGCAAATAACTTTTGGGGCTTGCGAGATCGGCACCACCGGGCAAAGTATTGAACGCGATTCAAGGGAGATTTCATGAACGGCCCAAACATGTGGGACCCGGTACCAACCGTCCCGCCGGTTCAACCACAGGAAACAAAACCAGACCCGCTTTGGTCCAGTATTCCGGACCAACCTGCCGATACTGCAGACAATCCAGCCACGAGCCGGGCATCGAGCCCGAAAGCCCGCGATTCTGACGCTCCGGCGGTTCAAACACCCAAGCGGCGCACGGCGAAAAAGTCACCGACACGCAAGAAGACAGTAAAACGAAAGTCGGCCACGAAAAAGGCAACTGCGAAAAAAGTAACGAGAAAAACCGCTGCAAAAACCAAAGCCAAATCCAGAAAGAGGGCTAGCGTGAAACGCAAAGTGGCAAAGCAGGTTCGTCGTGCAAAGAAAAAGGCGGTTCGTGGCGTGAAGAAGGTCAAGAAGGCCGCAAAACGCACACTTGCACGCACAAAAAAGGCCGCGTCGAAGAAAGCGGCCACTGCCAAGCGTGCGGCCCCAAGCGTGGAAAGAAGACACTCGCAAGAAAAGCGTCGAGTGCCAAGCAGGCTGCCAAACGCGGTTTGAAACGAGCGGCTAGCTCGGTCAAACGCCGATTGAAGAAGAAATAGTTAGGCTTGCGGCGAAGCTGCATCGTGTAGCTTCGCCGGCATCTTCCCTACTTCATACTCATGCGTCACGAGATGTCGTCCATGCGGCGGTTGGTTTTCCTGAGCCTCACAACGCTCGGCTTGATGTCCTGCAACCCGGGCGAGGGGAAAATCGTCTACGTCGGAGCCAACCTGTGGGATGGCACAGGCGCACGTGCGATTTCGAACGCGGTCATCATCGTAGCAGACGGTCAGATCGAAGCTGCCGGGTCGGCCGAAATGGTCCCCGTGCCACGTGGCGCAACCATCGAGCAGGTAGACGGGAAGTGGATCATACCCGGGTTGATCGACGCACACGGGCACACCAAAAGGTGGATGCTCAGCCATTTTCTGAGACATGGAGTGACGTCAGTCCGCGACGCTGGCAGTGCCGCCGACAGCATTTACACGTTACGCGATGCTATAGCGATTGGGTCCATCCTCGGGCCTCGTCTATATGTTGCCGGTCCGCCGGTCAACACAACACCGACATCGTCGGCAATTGACGAAGGTGTGCGCACACCCGTTGAGGCACGCCGAGCTGTTGGGAACCGACGATTGCGCAACGCGTCGTTTGTCATGCTGTCACCACGGATACATGAAGACGTGTATCGCGCGATCATGGACGAAGCGGGCGCGCTCAATCTTCCGGTGGCCGCTCATCTTGGACGACTTGACGCGGTCATCGCCGCACAGGGTGGGCTGCGGTCGATCGAACACCTGAGTGGGATTGTCGAAGCTTCCTCCGCAAACTCGACTGTCCTACGCAACGCCCACAATGATTTCACAAACGGCTGGGTGAGTTTTTTGTCGGGTTGGGCGTCACTCGATTCGACGACGCTGGAAAACACGGCGAGACGTTTAGTCGAAACCGACGTGATCATTGTGCCTACGCTGGTTCACCAGCAGGCGTACGAACGTCTCCGCGATGGTTCGAGCACGGTCCTTGGACTCACGCCGGAGATCATGGAGGATCTCAATCCCCCAAAACATTTTCGTCGGTCATCGATCACGACGGCCGTCATTCGAGAGCTACGCAGAGGATTCCCACGGCAACAGCTCTTTGTGCGTCGTTTCAAAGCGAATGGTGGGTTCGTTGCCGCCGGCAGCGGAACGCCATCTCCGTACTTGTTACCAGGCAAGAGTCTTCACGATGAGTTGGCATTGCTCGTTGCAACCGGGTTCACACCGGAGGAAGCCCTGCTCGCCGCCACGATGGAAGGCGCCCGTCTGCTCCAGTCCGACTCCATCGGCGTGATTCAATCCGGCGCCGTGGCCGATTTTCTCATCCTCGACCAAAACCCGCTCTCGGACATCGCCAATATTGCCACTATCAATCGGGTGATTTTCAAGGGAACCGCGTACTCTCCCAACGACTTACGCTGATTGCAAAACTGCAATCTGTGTCTGACGAACAGGTTGAAACTCGTCATGCACTAGCGATCACGCCGTTATTCCTTCATTATTCTTATGCACCGTTAATGGTTTCCGGGTCGGTAGCATAGACCCTCGCAAACTGGGGCGGGCCGGCCAATGTATTGCGTTTGCTGCGCCCCACTGGACCTCACCATATGGCAGCTTCGCCAACGCAGCTAAACCGCGCGCTCGACGGCGTCGCGGAGTTCTTCGAGTCTCGTCAGACGCGGGCTGGTGTTGTGGCACGTCGTCTTTTCGGGGCTTCGACGAACGAAGACGACGGTCTCGTCGAGCAATTGATTCGCGAACGGCGTCGCCGGACAAGCATGGACGGTGGTATTGATGGTTGGGTGTCAGCCACAACCTGGGGCGCCTGGGAGTTGCTGCAGTTGGGGTGTCCGCCCGATCACATGGGTCTCAGCCGGATGGTCGGTTACGTCCTCGCGCGACAAGATGCACCCGGCCGGTTCGGTGAAGGCTGCAACGAGGTGCGCCATGCAGCGGGATATTGTAACCACTTTATCGGCGGGTTCTTCTCACTGGGGTCTAAAGACGAACGTGTTGCTCCTTTGGTGTTCCCTTCGGGAGCCGTGATTACCAAGGAGTGGGACGCGCGGTTCGCAGGAAGCTGCTTTGCACTGCGGACAGTCCTGCAAGCCCGGCATGAACGCCGTGAAGCGGTCGCAAGACACGTGGCAAGCCTCATCTATCTTGCCGAACGTTGGGAGCAACATGAATACGCCGTAAATCCAGATGTAGCATTCACGGCGTTGGCTGCCTTGGCAGTTGCGCCGTTGGGGCAACGCCAACATGCGGAACGCATTGCAGGACGTTTGGTCGCACTGCAACAACCGGACGGTGCCTGGGAAAATGCATCTCTTTACCATGCGGTCGATGCCTTGCTTACAACACAGCTGCCAATTGCTCGTGACGCAATTTTCAAAGCAACAAATCGAATACTCGACGATCAAAGACCAGACGGTTCATTCGATGAACATGGGAACGAAGAAGTTGCGTTGATCGCGCTCCGCGCCATCCGATCCATGGGCGCCCGAAGAGCAAAACCCCGCCCACCGCGACTCTCCCCCGCGACCATATCTCTTCGCAGTCGTTGATCGCACCTGTATCGAACACACTCGTACTTTCAACAGTGCGAGCGGAGCTGCGTAGCAACCCGGTCGTGAATCCCCTCCACCAACAACGTCGCGCATGATCCTGATACACGCAGATGAGAGTTGTCTCGGGAATCAGAACAGCACGCCAAGTCGTGGCGGCGCAGCGGCGTTCGTCGAGATCCTCACCAACGACCAGATCGACCGACGAGATTTGCGGTTATCGTCACCCGACACAACAAACAATCGCATGGCGCTCATCGGAGCAACGGAGGTCATCGCGCTACTTGCCAATCAAAATCCAGCGGAGCCCATCATTTACTTTTCTGACTCGCAGTACCTCGTCAAAGGTATGAACGAGTGGATCCATTCATGGAAAGCAAAGGGCTGGCGGAGACGTGGTGGCGATATCGAGAACCTACAGCTCTGGAAGACACTCGATCGCACGGCGGGAAACCATGATGTAACTTTTCGTTGGGTACGAGGGCACGACGGGCACGCCAAGAACGAGTACGCGGATCACATAGCCGTTCAGGCAGCTGAAAATCAAACGGCGAGCGCGGGACTCGAATCTTCCGGCTGGTCCGAATGGTTGGAAGATCAACAGCAGCGAGGACACTTTGGGGACTACGATGCCGATGCTCACTTCCACGAAGTCACCGCCACGCCCACACGGAGATAACGTGTTCAAGGACGGTGTCGGGACAAACACACATCCGTTGAATGTCTTGCCGCCGGGCGATGAGACGGACGTCAGTCGGATTCCGCTTTACGAGGTGTACATGCGCATGGCCGAAGAACTGGCCAAGCGATCGACATGCAAACGACTCCAGGTGGGTACCGTCATCACCGATGCGTTGTTGGAAAACGTTGTAGCCATTGGGTACAACGGGAACGCAAAAGGTCTTCCGAATCGTTGCGACTCATCAGTACCCGGACATTGTGGCTGCATACACTC
>JAZDDC010000648.1:0-11292 GCA_036679565.1 Gemmatimonadota bacterium | reverse complement strand
TGGGTTTAAAGGACCTTGTGGTCGTGGCGCCGGATGTGGGAAGCGCAAAGATGGCTCGCGGGTTCGCACAGCGGTTGGATGCGTCCTTTGCAATCATCGATAAACGTCGTCCAAAGGCAAACGTTGCCGAGGTCATCAACGTCGTAGGTGAAGTGGATGGACGTGACTGCTTGATTGCCGATGACATGATCGACACCGCCGGAACTGTCGCCGCGGCTGCGACGGCATTAAAGCGGCTTGGGGCACGGGAGGTTTACTGTTGCGCATCCCATCCACTGCTCTCGGGACCGGCGGTCGAGCGACTCACGGAGTCCCCGTTAAAACAACTCGCGGTTACGAATACCATTGATGTGCCACCGGCACGGCGTTTCGAGAAACTTGAGGTTCTGTCCGTTGCCCACCTGTTGGCAAAGGCCATTGGCTACACCCATTAACCGGACGACCAAGGGAAAAGGACCCGCACGGCAATTGCGCCTGAACGGAAAAATCCCCGCCGTCGTTTATGGCCGTGGCCGGGACCCTGAATCGCTGACTCTTTCTCTCAAAGAGATGGAACGGACACTCGCCACGAGTTCAGCGAACGCGATCATCGACCTGGATGTCAGCGGATCAAAGGTCAAAGCACTGATTCGCGAAGTCCAACGTCACCCGTTCCGACCCGGGATTTTGCACGTGGATTTCTACGAGATCCATGAAGGCGAAACCATCACCCTTAGCGTTCCGATCCGTCTCGTCGGTATCCCCGAGGGCGTGCGTAACCTGGGCGGTGTACTCGATCAAGTGCTTCGCGAAATCGAGATCCAAGTTTTGCCAAAAGATATTCCGGAACACCTCGATCTGGACGTCACCGCACTCGGCGTTGCGCAATCTCTGAGTGTGTCCGACCTGAATATCGAGAATGCGACGATCCTTCAAGACCTCAACAGAACCGTCTGTACGGTCGTGCCGCCGCGGGTCGATGAGGAAGCGGCAACAGCCGAAGACGAAGAGGAAGAAGCAACTGGCGCTGAACCCGAACTCATCCGTAAGCCCAAGGAAGAGGGCGAGGGCGAAGGCGAGGCCTAACCCTGCGCGCCATCGTCGGCTTGGGGAATCCAGGCGTCGCGTACGAGAATACGCGGCACAATGCCGGGTTCATATTGGTCGATGCGCTTGCCGAGCGATGGAGTTTTCCAAAGTTTCGCCGGCCGT
Source organism: Gemmatimonadota bacterium (assembly GCA_036679565.1). Classification (GTDB taxonomy): domain Bacteria; phylum Gemmatimonadota; class Gemmatimonadetes; order Gemmatimonadales; family GWC2-71-9; genus JAZDDC01. The sequence continues at coordinate 10,101 of JAZDDC010000648.1, read as the reverse complement.
GGCGATGGCGGGCGCGTGTGGCCGAAGGCACCGTTCATGGGGAAAAGGTGGTGCTCGTCAGACCGCAGACGTACATGAATCGCAGCGGAGCGGCACTCTCCCCGCTCCTCACCCAAACCGGATTCGATCCCGTACGTGACCTGTTGATCGTGGTGGACGAGGTGGCCCTACCGTTGGGCACGGCACGCATCCGTCCGCGGGGTTCGGCCGGGGGTCACAACGGACTGAAGAGTATCGCCGGACGACTACAGTCCGAAGAGTACCCACGACTGCGTATTGGGGTCGGGCCACGACCACAGGACATAGATCAAGCAGAATTTGTGCTTGGCGAATTCGCAGCCGACGAACGATCCACGCTGGACGCGACCATTCCACACACAGTCGAGATCGTCGAATCGTGGATGACAGATGGAATCGAGACTGCCATGAACCGTTTCAACCGAAAAGGAACAGAGCGTGACTGATTTTGGATTTCTCCCCGTGACGGCAATCGGCGCCGGTGCCGCCGGGCTGGTCATCGCGTGGTTCACGTACGTTTTCGTGTCCCGCCAGTCGCCGGGCAACGATCTCATGCAGGAAATCGCCGACGCCATCTATGCGGGTGCCATGGCATTCCTGCGTCGCGAGTACACCTACCTCGTTCCTTTTCTGGGTGCGGTTGCCGTGTTACTCGGTTTCGCGATCTCGTGGAACACTGCGGGCGCATATTTGGCAGGTGGTATCTGTTCGATAATGGCAGGCTTTGCCGGTATGACATCCGCAACACGCGCGAACTCCCGAACAAGTGAAGCCGCTCGCGCGAGCGGGCAGGCCCTCGCACTTCGTGTTGCATTCAGCGGAGGCGCGGTCATGGGGCTTTCCGTCGCGAGCCTCGGTCTGATCGGCATTGGCGGTGTGCTGTTTGTGTTCGCACGGGATCCGGGCGTCGCAAACTGGTCTAGCGTCAGTGGGATCATCACCGGGTTTGCCATGGGCGCGTCCTCCATCGCATTGTTCGCCCGCGTCGGGGGGGGGATTTTCACCAAGGCAGCTGACGTTGGTGCTGACTTGGTCGGCAAGGTGGAAGCTGGGATCCCGGAGGACGATCCACGCAACCCTGCAACCATCGCGGATAATGTGGGCGATAACGTCGGCGATGTTGCCGGTATGGGCGCCGACATCTTTGAGAGCTACGTGGGTGCTGTGATCGCGACCATTGCCATCGCCGCCACCAGTCAAGCCATCGACAATCGCGCAGCGGCGGCAGCGCTTCCCGTGCTCTTCATCATCCTTGGTCTTGGCGCGAGTGTACTCTCAATTGGGGCATTCCGAGTGCTGGAACGTTCGAGCCCTGCCATGGCACTCCGGATGGCCGCGTTCATTGCGGCAGGGCTCTTCCTGGGCGGTGCGTGGTTTGTCACCGGCATGGTCGATATCGGCATCGACAATCCAATGGGGCCGTTCTGGGCGGTTCTGTCCGGAACAGTTGCCGGCATCGCCATAGGACTCGTCACAGAGTATTACACCGCCGCCAAACCAATACGCACAATAGCCGAAGCCTCCCTGACCGGACCGGCCACAAACATCATTGCGGGGTTGGCTGTCGGCATGCGCTCCACCGCCATTCCGGTTCTGATAATTGCCGGGACCATTTGGGCCGCGTACGCGACAGCCGGACTCTACGGCATCGGCATTGCCGCCGTCGGCATGCTCGCCACCGTTGGCGTCACGATGTCGGTGGACGCCTATGGACCGATAGCGGACAACGCGGGCGGTATCAGTGAGATGAGCGGTCTCGGTCCTGAGGTCCGCGCGATTACGGACAGCTTAGACGCCCTCGGCAATACGACCGCGGCCATGGGTAAAGGCTTTGCAATTGGGTCAGCGGCACTGACCGCCCTCGCGTTGTTCAGCGCATACGCAAACGCCGTAACGCCTCTGGGTGCGCCGCCCCTGTTGCTGGACATCCTGAACCCCAATGTCGTCATCGGGCTCTTCTTAGGCGGTATCCTCCCCTTCTTTATCGGTGCGCAAACAATGACCGCCGTCGGTCGAGCGGCGGAGGGCATGGTACAGGAGGTCCGCAGACAGTTCCGAGAAATACCCGGTCTCATGGAGGGCACGGCCAAACCCGACAGTGCTCGTTGCGTCGAGATTTCGACCAACGCTGCTCTTCGTGAGATGATCCTGCCCGGTGTGACGGCGATCCTCGCGCCCGTGCTCGTTGGCAAATTTTTCGGCGTGGAAACCCTCGGTGGCATGCTCGCGGGCGCAACGTTGACCGGTGTCATGATGGCCCTCTTCATGGCCAACGCCGGTGGCGCGTGGGACAACGCCAAGAAGTACATCGAAGGTGGCGCACATGGAGGTAAAGGCTCTGACCCACACAAAGCAGCCGTTGTCGGCGATACGGTTGGCGATCCGTTCAAAGATACGAGCGGGCCGAGTTTGAATATCCTCATCAAATTGATGTCGGTTGTTAGCCTGGTATTGGCGCCGTGGTTTATCGCTTGATAGCTGGCGGTTGCCAGCTATCAAGCGAGCTACCCGCTACCCGCTGCCCGCATCCCGCTGCTACCCGCCCGTCAGCTCGTGGGTAACTCAATTCGAGCGGGTAGCGGGCAGCCGAACACGCCCCTACCCACCGCCGCAATGCTTGGGTATACTGGGAGCCACTGAAGCAAATCCACCTACCCCGCCCACACCCACGCGGGGTCGCATATGACCAAAGGGAGGTGTCGTGACACGTCGTTACGAAATCGTATATATCTTCGACAGTGCCAAAGACGAGAGTCAGATCAACGAGTCACTTGATCGGCATCACGCGCTGTTGAAACCCGAAGGCGAATCCGAATTTCTCCTCGAGACCAATCACTGGGGCAAACGAACGCTGGCCTATCCCATTGGGAACAGCGAGGTGGGTCACTACGTTGTCGTGAATCTCAAGACTGACGGCAGCAAGCTGATTGAATTCGAACGTTCGGTAAAACTTGACGAGTCAATCATTCGTTACCTGGTCGTTCTGAACGAGGGAGAGATCCCCGTGCCCATTGAACATCCGGACGACCGTAAAGACAGCGATGACGAAGTCCGTTCGGGCAAACCCAAAGGCGAGGCCGAAGCACCAGCAACGCGAGCAACGCCAGCTGCCCCAGCTGCGCCAGTCGCGGAAGAATCGACCACGGCCGTTGCTGAAGACGCCACGGCTACCACCGCGGGCGAATCGGGCGAGGTGACATCATGATGAGAGGCAGAGTTAAGACCTGTTCAATCTGTGAGTCACGGGCACGCGTTCTGGATTACAAAGACGAGCGGACACTTTCTCGCTTTATTACTGAACGCGGAAAGATCGTGCCCTCTCGACTGACGGGAGTGTGTGCACGTCACCAACGCCAATTGGGAACGGCAATCAAACGGGCCCGGCACCTGGCCCTGCTGCCGTACGTGCGGTCAAGCGCCTAGATGGTCTTCATTCCCGAGCACGCCCACCGGGCACGACTCGGGTTTTTGGTGTTTGTCCTTGGATTCGGATTCGTTCTTGTCGCACCCATCGGTCTGTTTACCGTTCCACTGGCGGCGCTCTTGTTGCTTTCGCCTCACCGGTCAGCCAGCCTCGTGGTTGCTACGTCGTTTACTGGCGGTATTGGACTCTGGTGGCTTTGGAGTGTTGGCGACCCGGCGGAACAATTGGTTCGTGCAGGGTGCGTGATGGCGACCGCCACGTTTTTGGTCGTCTCTACGACCACGAGATGGGCAGTCATCCACCGAGCGTTGATCTCTGTCGTCTTGGCCAGTATCGGTGCAGCAATGGCCGTCCGTCTGTTAGGCAGTACATGGGCTGAAGTTCTCTGGTGGACCGAGCAACGAGCGATTTTCGTGCAGTCATACATCATGCAGATATGGCTTGCGGGTCAGGCGGGATCCCCCGGCGTTTGGGGGGGCGGCGCCGGCACAGCGGCGCAAATGGAAAACATGATTCGCGGGCTGCCGGATCTGAGTGTCAATCTGTTCCCGGCTACGTTCGCTATTCGAATGGTTGCCGGCCTCACGCTGGCGACCTATGTGGTGACACGCATAGGCGTTCCGGTTCCTGGCGTCGCCGTGCGGAAGTTTGAGGATTTTCGCTTTAGCGAACACCTGGGGTGGCCGGTTGTATTTGCCTTGGGTATCGCGTTGTTAGTGGAGACACCGGCGTTGCGGATTCCGGCGGTGAATATTTTGGTGGTCGCCGGGGTGCTGTATGGTCTTCGTGGCGCGGCGATCGCCTGGTTTTATTGGAACCGGCGTAGTCGATCGCGAATCTTGATCGGTACAATAGCAGTCCTTGCCATTCTTTTCTTGTGGCGAATAATGGTCCCCAGCATCATCATCCTGGGCCTGGTAGACACGGGTCTGGATTTACGAAAACAAACACGGCAATCCAAAGTGAGTCAGTAATCATGGAAATAATTCTTCGAGAAAACGTCGAGAAAGTCGGTCTGGCCGGAGAGCTGGTGAAGGTGAAGGACGGATACGCACGCAACTTCCTCCTTCCAAAGCGGCTGGCCTACCGCGCCACCGAAGGCGCAAAACGCCGGGTGGAAGCTGAGCAAAAACATCGCAGACAACTGCTTGAGATGGAACGGTCCGAGGCCGACAAACTCGCGGCGATCCTCACGTCACTCACACTCGAGTTCACGGCAAAGACCGGCGACGGCGACCGGCTCTTCGGATCCATTACCACGGCAGACATCGCCGAAAAGTTGGCAGCCCAAGGCCATACGATCGACAAACGCATCATTGAGATGCGCGATCCAATCAAAGTCGTGGGGGACCATAAGGTCCCGGTGCGTCTGCACACCGATGTTCGCCCCGAGATTCAAGTCACTGTCCGCAAGGAAGAGTAACGGTTGTAACAAGACAGACACCGGCACGTAATGACCGACATAACGATACCAACGAACATTCTCGACGTGGCCCTCGGCGCCTTGGAGGACTCGAAAGCGGTCGATATTGTGGCACTTGACTTGCGTAATCTGAGTGATGCCACCGATTATTTCATGATTGCATCGGGGACATCTGATACACACGTTCGTGCCCTGGCAAACAGAGTCATTGATGCACTTTCAGATGTGAGCATGAAGCCTCATCACGTTGAGGGAATGTCTCAAGGCCGGTGGGTGCTTTTGGACTTTGTGGATGTTATCGTGCATGTGTTTCACCCAACGTTGCGTGCGTTCTACCAATTGGAACGCCTCTGGGCAGATGCACCATCCATGAAGATGCAGGGGAACGCCTAACAAACTGCCGTTCCCGCACAATCGCCACCAACAGCGCTGGAGTTTTAGGCGCCGTACGGCCGGTTTCACGTTCGCGTTGACGTTGCTGGCTTGGGTTCCCGCTCAAGCGCAGTATTTCGGCCAAAACCGCGTAAACTACCGCACGTTCAATTTCAATCTGATCCACACGGAGCATTTTGACGTCTATTATTACGACGGCGTCCGCGATGTCGCCTTGGACGCCGCGAGAATGGCGGAACGCTCTTACGCACGTCTATCCCGTCTGCTCAACCATCAGTACCGTGAACGATAACCCATCATCCTGTATGCGTCGCACGCGGATTTTCAACAAAATAATCTGACCGATATCAGCGAAGGCGTCCAAGGTGTCGCGGATCCGCTTCGACACCGCGTCATGCTTCCGTTCACCGGTTCCTACGAGAGTTTTGAACACGTCCTTCAGCACGAAATCGTTCACCAATTCCAGTCGACATTTTTTCTCGCGGACACTTTGGTGCGGTTCGTGCCCAACACTTGCCCGATACCGCCACCACATACCTAGCATCCGCTATTGCGCAAACAACGGTTTCCCACGAACGATCAACCGGCCGACTTCACGTATCGCCAGCGTTGTCACCGAACGGATCTAAAGTCGCGTACTTTTCGGAAGCCGGCTCGTTCTCAGTGGATTTGTATTTGGCCGACGTGCAAGCGGGCGCAAATAAACGACGCTTGGTGATCGTGGCCTGGGCGGACTCACCAAACCGCTCAGTCGGGGTGGCCACAACCCGTACTGGACTCTGAGCCTTGGCCCAACATTTTGGCGTTTGTTGCCTGCGAACGACGCCTCCATAGAACGTTGTCCAATAACGACTTAGGCCAATCGCCCCGGCGTCACATTGACAGTTGATTCACCTCCTCTAGCCGCGTAGCTTTTCCCCCGTGGTACCCCGACCTTACATCTCCGTGGGTGTGTTCCTCGCTATCAGCCTCACGGCGTGCGGCGGTGAATCGACCCCCAATCCGATCCAGGTAGCGTTCGCGCAAGAAGGCCCCCAGGCCTCTCCTGGGATAACCGTCGCGTTTCGTTTCCCAAGCGACGGCAATCAACGTGTGCGTCTGTACGGACTTCCCACGTTGGATCCCGTCAATATTGAATTCGCCGCGTCTGAGGCCGGTACACGCGAGTTTGTCGGGTTTGTCCGCGAAGAGGACTTGATCTACACACGCAACGCCAACGACGAGTTGTCGGTGCTTGACCTCACCGCTGGACGTTTTCGCACCGTTGACACACTGGTACAACGAGCGGTTGTGTCGCCGACCGGCGTCCCCATTGTCGTGCACACCGACTTGTCGGTGGCATCCATCGAAAACCGGGTGGTAGATCGGTGGCCCACCGGCTTCCCAATGGAGCCCACGGACGCCTGGGGAACCCTGGGATCGGGGCTGCTAGCGCTTTTTGACCTACCGGACGGTCGAGCTGTCGGCATCGCCACACCCGAATGGGATGAACATCTTGTCACCGTTCCGTCCGGTCTGCTGGCCACATCCTCATGGGGCGATGTGCTGGTTGTCGCAACCGATTCCGGCATCGTGTCTATTGACCCGCGCGAACGCACACCCACGCGATTCCTCCGCGTAACGGAACAGGTGACGACCCTGTCCCTCTCGCCCTCCGCGCACCGTGTCTACGCGGGGTTGGCAACGGGCCATCTACTGGTGATCAACCGGTTCGACCTGACACAACTCGACGCCGTGCAACTGCCAGGCATTGTCGAAGCGATTCGACCGGACGGCCTGGGTAGGTACCTGCTCATGCGGCCGGCCGGCGATGCCGACATCTGGATCTCCACAATCGACGACCTTGGGAATGTCAGAATCGTAAATGGCGAATGGGACGAACATCTACCTGCCGTAGCACCAGACGGCACGGTGCTGGTGCGTAACGGGGGAGAGCTAGTGGCGCTTGATCCGGCCACAGGCCAAGTCACCGGAAGAGTTTCCGATGCCGGCAGAGACACGTGGGCTCTCCTCACGTGGGATCCACGACGTCCCACCTTACAAGTGGCCGCTCAACGCTCGGTGCAAAGTGTCCGACCCTCCAACGGCGTGCAATTCTTTGCGCAAGTGTCGAGTACGTCAAATCTCAACTGGGCCCAAGACGAAGTGTCCCGCCTCAGCCAAGCGGGAATGACAGCCGCGCTCATTCCCCAATCGGCATTTGACGATCGATACCGGGTTGGCCTGGGACCGTTCCCCACACGGGACGAAGCCGACGATGCGGGTCGTGTACTCGGTCGAGCGTTTTTTATCGTTGCCATCGACCCGAACGACGTCAACAACGACTCATGACTGTACGCACATGCACGGCGGACCTCCTGCCTTCCTTAGCGCGTGAGTTCACCGCGGGCCGCACAGTGATTCACGTCGTTGCCGCAACTGAAAACGTGGGCTGGGCGGCCATGCGGACGTGGGAATTGGCGAGATCCGCAGCCACCGGAGAACGCCGCGTCGCCCTAATCGATCTGTCCCTGGACGATCCCGTCTTGGATCGAATGGCACAGAACACCGCCGATGAAGGAATAGTCGATGCATTCCTGTATGGTGTATCGCTAAGTCTTGTGGCTCGACAACAGGACGTTCCCACGCTCTACTACGTGGGTGTCGGGACCCGTACGAACGAACCTGCCGAAGTGTGGGCTCACAGCCGTTGGGACCGTTTGGCGCGGGGGTTTAAAAACGAAAAGGCCGTGCTCATCGTGTACGTCCCACCTGGCGCACTAAACCGTTGCGCTCTTCAGGCAGACGGCATGGTCGTTCTCGCACCCGAGGGATACGATCCGGCACTGGACGTCGCTCCAGGCATCACACGTAAACTGAACGAGGGAGTACCACTCCTTGCGGTTGTCACGGCAGCCGCCGATCCGTCCCCCCCGGAGCCGGTGCCGGAACCTATCCCGGAACCACCCGTCACAATGGAACTGGAAGAGCCCCGTGTTTGGGACGTTTCTGTGGCCAACCCCACTGAGACCGCAAAGCCGGCCCTTCAGCAAACGGACGACCGTACGTCGGATACGCCCAAACCACCAATTGCCGGACCAGTCGAGCAAGACGACCTGGCTCCCATCGACCTCGATGCCGGGTTGGGCACCGACGAGATCCCCGATCTTGCAATCGAGGTGGACCCGATCGACTTAGACGATGAACCGGCAACCGAACCGATACTTCCAGTCGTGCCGGATGTCGATCCCGAGGACACGGAGGAATTCCCAGCCACCGCGCCACCCCGCCGCCCCTCGCGCACAAGTATCGCAGACACACCGTACGACGGACCGCCAATCTTTCAGCCCGGCAAACGCAAGCCCATAGGCAACACCCTATTCTGGGTAGGGAGCGTCCTGGCCGTCGGGGCGGTGGCGATTGGCTACGTCCTGTGGAGCGGGCGTGAGCAACCCACCATTGGTGAGACGACCGCTCAGACAAACGACACCCCACCGCAACAAACAACGACGACGGCACCCATAGCCGCCACGACCCCGCCCACACCCATCGAACCGCTTGCCGAAGCGGACTCGCTGTACTACTCGGTCCAAGCCGCCGCGCTCAACACACTTGATGACGCCCTGCAGCACGGACGGGACCTACAGAATGGGATACGACCAATCACGGTGACACCGGTGCGAATCGGTGGACGCATTTGGTACCGGGTCATCGTAGGGGCTTACCCGAGTCCGGAGGCGGCTGATGCAGGACGTCGGTCCCTCTGGCAAGACGGGTTGGTGGCGAACGGCGAGGGGACTATCTTGCGCACGCCACAGGCCTTCAGCCTTGGCCGACGGGACACCATTGATTCGGCACGAACAGAGGCAGCGAGCCTTTGGGACAGAGGCATCCCTGCCTACGTTTTGCCACATGACGGCGGTGGTATCCTGGCAGTGGGAGCGTTCGTGCGTCCGGAACAAGCCCGTAGCGCCGAATCGCTGCTGAATGCCGCCTCGCTAACAACCACACTTGCCCCACGCCTGGGATCTACGCAATGAACCTTACCCGACTCGAGCTGTCGGGCTTTAAGTCCTTCGCTGACAAAACTGAACTGACATTTGAAGACGGCATGACAGCCATCGTTGGCCCAAATGGCTGTGGTAAATCGAACGTCTCCGATGCGGTTCGTTGGGTGTTGGGCGAACAAAGAGCCCGAGTGCTTCGTGGCAGCCGCATGGAAGAGGTGATCTTCCAAGGTTCGGTCAAACGCAAACCACTCAACGTTGCCGAAGTGTCCCTGTATTTCGATAACTCCGACGGCGCTCTACCCATTGCCTATCAGGAAGTGGTGGTCACCCGTCGTTTGTCCCGCAGCGGGCAAAGCGACTACCTCGTCAACCAAGCACCCGCCCGTCTGAAGGATGTGCAAGACTTGCTCCGTGGTACGGGCCTCGGCAGTGACGCCGGTGTTGTGATCGAAGCACGTATGATCGACCGTTTATTGTCCGATCGTACCGAAGAACGCCGCTCGTTGTTTGAGGAGGCCGCAGGTATCGGTCTCTATCGGGATCGCAAAACCGTCACGGAACGTCGTCTCGAAAAGACACTCGAGGACTTGCAGCGGTTAGACGATGTAATATCCGAAGTGCATACGCAGGTGCGCAGTCTTGCCCGACAACGGGGTAAAGCGGAACGTCACCAAACGTTTACGACCGAGCGTTTTTCGATCGTTATGGAGTTGGCACGTCGTCAACTGGCCACGTTCGAGGACGCCGAACACAATCATGCCAAACGAAGCCAGAGGTTAGAAGAAGATCTCCCACGTGGACGCGAGATCCTGGCCACGACGGAACGTGAGCGCGAAACCTTTGTCCAAGAACGT
>JAZDDC010000647.1:0-3219 GCA_036679565.1 Gemmatimonadota bacterium | reverse complement strand
ACACCGCCACCAGAACACCCAGTGATAAACAACTTTGACTCGTCGATGTAACCACGGTCGATGATCGCATCGACACCCGCCATCAGGTCTTCGTGATCTACGGAGGGGTATCCGTTGTCAATCGCATTGCCAAAATCAGTACCATACCCGGTTGATCCTCGCGGATTGGTATACAAGACAACGTAACCGTTCGCGGCGTAGTTTTGGTACGGGTAGCTGAACCCAACGTTGTACATGGCGTGCGGCCCACCATGGATATGCAAGATGAGCGGATACCGCTGTTCCGGATCAAAGTCCGGTGGTTTGACGATCCAACCCTGCACCTGCGTAGCGTCGGTCGACTCGTACCAGATTTCCTCCACCTCACCAAGCCGCTTACCCATCAGCACATCGTCGTTGACGTGCGTCAGTTCTTCGACTCCGCCGCTGGACAGATTGATCCTTACGATGTCACCCGCTTCGTGCGGAGATGTTCTTGTGCCCACCGCGGTGCGTTGCCCACCTACGGAGCTTAGCGAGAGCATATGGACACCATCGGTGACCGTGCGCACGCCGCCATCGATGGAAGCGAACAAGACATTCTGAGAACCGTTATCGCCGGCAGTGAAATACACGCCTCGACTGTCGGGGCTCCAGTGCAAGCTGGCCGCGTCACGATCGAGGTCACCGGATATGTTGCGCATCCGCTGGCCGTCCATGCCAATCGAATAAAGGTCGGACGTGTGATATGTCTGTGTTGTGTACGGGTACCCAATGAAAGCTACGCTGTTGCCGTCTGGGGATACCGTTGGGCTGGTCCAAAAGCCTTTTTCGCTTGTAACGGTTTCGACGCCACCGGTACGGACATCCACTCGATAAATCGCCGATTCACCGTACCGATTGTCGGCGTCTTCGGCCATCAGGCCGTCGAACACCAGCGAGCGGCCGTCAGGTGTCCAACTAACACCGGAACCGACGTTGATGCCGGAAAAGCGTGCGCCAACATTCCACGCGCCCTCGGTAATCTGCCGTGGAGTGCCTCCGTCTGCGGGGACCACAAAGAGATGAGTGAACCCTTCAGCTTGAAAACCGACTCGATCCTGACGGTAATGCGTCCGGGTAACCATGCGTGGTGCGGCCGTCCAATCAGCATCTTGCGGCGCCGGTGGCATGCTGATGTCCCACGTTTCCCGCTCGGGGACCAGCATGATGAATCCCAGGGAATTTCCGTCCGGTGACCACTGAAAATTGTTCGGTGTGTTCTCAGTCCGGGTGATCTGCGATGTAGCGCCCTCTGCATCCATCCATCGCACAAAGAGCTGTGATCCCTGGGGCTCCCCGTCGGCGAGATAAACGATTCGGGTTCCATCCGGCGACCATCGCGGACGCGACCCTCGGGTCAAAAATCGGTTCTTGGAACCATCCGCGTTCATGATCCACAGTTCGGATTCCCACCGATCGGCAAGCTTATCGACGTGTGAACGTGCGTAGATGACTTCAGACCCGTCAGGGGAAAGCTGAGGGCCACCGACTCGTTCCCAATCGAGGAAATGTTCCACCGTCATAAGTGTGTCTGATGGCGTTTCCTGCGCGGTAGCGGTTGTGGCGAGCAAGACGCTGAGGCTGAGAAAGCCGACAAGTCGATTACATCGAGGCAATAACATAGTGGGCACTCCAGATTGGGCGGGATTCACGTACCGATAACTTATTCGGTGAACCCGGTTGGGGACAGCACCCGTTCGACCAAGCACGAAAGCCCCAACAACGCGGAGGGCGCCGAAAGGGCTTTCGAGCTGCGAAAAGTCCGCGTCTTACATCCCGAACTTCACGTACACTGCCACGGCCTTGACCAAGTCGCCCTCGACGACAAGAACGGCCCTGCCAGCGGCACGAACTGACACGCCAGTGGCGATGGTTTCCGCAACCGCGGCAAGACTCTTCAAGTCACCCGACACGTCAATGGTGATATTGTCGATAACATGAATCGTTAGGTCGTTGTCGAGCTTGAACGTCTGTGCCTCAACATCGACACTGACGACCGACCCCTCAAATCCCATCTCGCCCACAAAATTGAAATGGAATACCAAGACGACCGCACGAATCGTTTCCCCCTCCGCCACACCTGCTCCCGACACAGCGACTGATATCCCAGCACCCATGACGCGCTGCACGATTTCCAGAACCGGAATGTCGTCTTGCGCAAAGTAGTAATCACGTAATTTGAATCGCGTTTCTTCGTCGATCACGATGACAATCCCGTCGGACAAGGTCAAACTACCCGCGACCACGTCCACAGATGCGACTTTGCCTTCAAACTCCGTAAGGTTTGGGGGTTCGACATGGAATGAAATACCGACAGCTTCGATGATCCGCGGTTCTTCGCTGACAATCAAACCACGTCCGTGTGTGAGGACGGTCTTACCTTCCGAGAGAGCAACAGCTACCGCCTCTAAGCTCTTCAGACGCCAAGTATCGGCGGCCGTCGTAAGGACGTTGGTATTTTCCGTTATCTGGACAATCAACCCATTGGACAGCTTGAGACTGCCCTCGGCTACATTCACGGACTCGACAACTCCCTCGAAAGCCTCCAGTGGAGGCAACGCAACCTCGAGGACCATTGCGACGGCAAGAATTTGCACCTTGCCGTCGGACTCAGATTCGACGATGCCGTGACCAGCGGTTTCGACGATCTTCCCCTCGCCGAGCGCACGCGCGGCCGATTCTAACGACCCCAAGTGATGCAGGTCGGCGGCATTATCCGGCTGATGAATTTTCGTGTTCTCATCGACTCTGACGACGAAACCTTCGTTCAAAGTCAACGTCTTTGCTTCGAGATCGATACGCAACACCTGACCGAAGAAACGGTGCATGGGCGGTGGCCGCACGACAAACGCGACCTTGATTGCAACTATTGTTCGTGGCTCTTCGCTTTCGAGAACCCCAATCCCATACGCCACCACCGTGGCACCATTGGCGAGAGCTTCCACTACGGCATCCAACGAGGCCAAATGATGATCGTTTCCGTTTTCAAATCGGATTTTCGTGTCATCGATCAACCGGACGACGGTTCCGCCGGCGAGTGTGACACGTCGCCCGGCGAGATCGACAGACTCCACGATACCTTCGAACTCAATCTTATCGAACTCAGGTTTCTCGACGTCGATGTGTGTTATGCCGTCGCTTACCCTCAGTTCGATCATGAGATTCAACACGTGAATCCATGCATCCGGTGGTGGCGCG
>JAZDDC010000646.1:0-4408 GCA_036679565.1 Gemmatimonadota bacterium | reverse complement strand
CCGCAGATGAAAACGTGGTGGGTGAACAGAGGCATCGTTATCGCGAATGTCGCCTTGGGAATCGGGAGGGCAAGCTCCCGCTGAGCCGAACATAGGTTCCATCATCCGACGGACCGCGGGACAATCAGACCCAACGTCAGGGCGGTAACCAACAGATCCACAAACCGACTTCGTACGGCAATCTCCAGGTTGGCCACCTCACTCCCGTCGATCAGTTGTGAGGACAAGACATCAGCGAGTGACGGTCTGCCACCACCCACCGCGCCCCAGAAGAAAAAGACCGCCTTGGAGCTGACGTTGAATGCCTCACCCTCAACTTGAGTCCCGGCCGCCTCCGCCACCGTGGCACGAACACCAACGGAGGTGGCATCGAACGAAAGCGAACAACCGTGAAAGAGGAATACGAAGCCAATTGGAAGTGCGTGCTTTAATGTGAGATTCAAGGTCATATGGGGATCGAGTTTTGTAAGGGAGGTAAGCTAGTGGAGGCGGCCTGCTACCCGCTACCCTTATTCATTGAGCCCCATACGCCTACACCAGGCTTGCCCGCTAGGCACTTTAGGAGTGCTAATTCGGGAATGGAGGTCCCAGCAAGTACACTTTGAGGCGATGAGCGGTCCCAGTCCTGCAACACCAACCGGATTGGGCGGCGCTCCATAGAGTGCCACAGCGGGCAGCGGGAGCGGAAGGGAGGTCGGGAGTTACATGAGCGGCACACCAAGACCCGGAAGCCTGAACGTATAGCTGATCCCTAAACCCAATGTCATTGGTTGCGAGGCAGGCAACGTGAGTGACGTAAACGTGGTGGAATCCAGATCAGCCCAGTCGATGGCACCGTGCAAAGCGAGACCCATAGCAAAACCCAACCGGACACCGGCGGATAATCCAAAACCTGTTTGGTTTTCCGTTTGACCACCGACTTCTACGCGGTTCAACGCGAACCTCGGAGCCACCCAGGGCTCCAGGAGAAAACCGGGTGTCGGGATATTGAGCCCGAATCCAATGCCGATGGGCACGTTATACGTTTTTCTTTCGGTGACACCTTGACCCGTCGATCGGTAACCCACGCCTGCCTGAACGCTGACGGCTACCGGAACGAACGCACCGCCGAAAACACGAACGGCAACGGTACCGGCATACTGGTTCACTCCACCCAACCGTCCGATGCCCGCGCCGACCGAAAAAGCTGAAACACCCAGTATGGCACGTGCGCCAACCGCGTTTTGTTTACCGGAATCGTCGTTGATGCCCCGACCGTAATCGCCCGCAAAGGTGACGCCGGTTCCACCCTTTGGGTTGAAGTAAACCGGTAGGCCATCGATCTGTGCCGCAACCGACCGCGAGGCTGTTGCGAACACACCGAGAAAAGCCAAGGCGGAAACGCCACGAATCAAAAATCGAGTCACTTTACGACCGCCAATGGTTAGAAACTTTGGATTGTCTTTCATTGGATCCAGACGGCGCTGATCGACACACCGTCGATATCACCGAGCCCGAGGCTCAGCCGAAGGTCAAAACCGGGTGTGAGTCGAAAATCGGCGCCGAATCCCATCGAAAAGAAAAAGTCGCTCACATCGCCAGCCAGTACGGTACCCGTTGGTTGCACAAAAGGTACAATTACGACATCGGAATCTTCGAGTTCGACACGGCGACCGAGTGAAAGTCCAATCGGTAACGATATCGTGTTGAAGTCGCCAAGTTGTACTCCACCGCCAAAGATAATGGCACCGTCAAACGGAAAGTCTGGGGTTTGTGTAATGACGCGGTTGCGAAATTCCGCGCCGAACATCACGCGGACATCATCGCTCCCCGAACCAAGCAGCACCCCACCTCGGAATTTGACATCGAATGATCCGCGACCAACCCCGTACAGACCTTCGATTCCCGACGCTCCACCCGGGAAACTTATACTGATACCTTTTTCGTTTTCGACAAACCCGCGGTACGGTACGCTGTAGGAGGGCATCAGTGTCGATTGACCAACTGCTGGCGTCGAGATGACGATTGCCAACAGCATTGTTTGGACAGCAAGTATTCTTGTCATTGCGTCTCGTTTTCGGCACGCTCCGCCACGACCCGAACATGATCATGAATCACCTGCAAAAACCCGCCTTGCACGGTAAAGGTGTGCGTTTCGTCGCCTTGTTTGATGGTGAGCCGACCCTCGCCCAAAAGCGTCATGAAAGGTGCATGGCGTGGTTCAATACCGACCAGGCCATCATACGCCGGAGCAATCAATGAATCGGCTTCGCCCTCAAATACCGCGCGATCGGGGGCGATCACAGTGACCTGCATCACTCGCCCTTCGCCAACTTGTCGGCCTTTTCGACGACTTCGTCGATACCACCGACCATGTAGAACGCCTGTTCGGGTAGGTGATCAAACTCGCCTGACACAACCCGTTCGAAACTACTAATCGTGTCCTCGAGATTGACATAACAGCCCGGGGTTCCGGTAAACGCCTCAGCAACATGGAACGGCTGCGAGAGGAAACGTTGCACACGTCGAGCACGCCCAACGATCTGTTTGTCCTCTTCGGACAGTTCGTCCATGCCGAGAATCGCGATGATGTCTTGCAGGTCTTTGTAACGTTGGAGGATTCGCTGCACCTCTACGGCAACGTTGTAGTGTTTGTCGCCCAAATACTGCGCATCCAAAATGCGGCTTCCGGAATCGAGTGGATCGACCGCCGGATAGATACCGATTTCCGTGAGGGCGCGATTCAACACAACCGTTGCGTCCAAGTGACTGAACGCCGCCGCAGGCGCCGGATCCGTTAGATCGTCCGCCGGTACGTAAATGGCCTGTACCGACGTGATGGAGCCGGTCTTCGTCGATGTAATGCGTTCCTGCAGGTCTCCCATTTCCGTCGCCAGCGTGGGTTGGTATCCAACCGCGCTCGGCATCCGGCCCAACAGCGCGGACACTTCAGAACCCGCCTGTGTGAATCGAAAAATGTTATCGATGAAGACGAGTACGTCTTGCTTTTCTCGGTCCCGGAAATACTCAGCAACCGTGAGTCCGGCCAAGCCAACACGCAAACGCGCGCCGGGCGGCTCGTTCATCTGACCGAAGATCAGCGCGGTGGAGTTGATAACACCGCTCTCTTTCATCTCGTTCCAGAGGTCATTGCCTTCGCGCGTGCGTTCACCAACACCGCAAAAGACAGAACGGCCGCCGTGTCCTTTGCCGACGTTATTGATGAGTTCCATGATCACGACTGTCTTGCCAACACCCGCGCCACCGAACAATCCGATCTTTCCGCCCTTCACAAACGGCGCAAGGAGGTCTACGACCTTGATGCCAGTCTCGAACACTTCAGTTTTTGGTTCAAGCTGGTCAAATGGCGGCGGCTTGCGATGAATTGGCCAACGCTCGACACTATCCGGTATGGGGTCGCCCGCATCAACCGGCTCACCTACGACATTGAGAATACGGCCCAACGCCGCCTCACCCACCGGGACCTTGATGGCGTCGCCGGTATCGACAATGTCCATGCCACGCACAACACCATCCGTGCTGCTCATGGCCACCGCGCGTACCTGGTTCCGCCCGATATGTTGTTGGACCTCCGCCACTAAGCGAATTGGATCACTACCGTCAGGTGTTTCGGTGACCGTCAAAGCCGAAAGTAAATCCGGCAACTTTTCCGGCTCGAACTCCGCGTCAATGACCGGTCCAATTACCTGAACGACCTTACCGATATTTTGTCCGTTGGCTCCCGCCATGGATCCCCCCAAATCAACGTTCAACGCTCAACGCTCAACGCTCAACACTCAGCATCAACGTTCAACATTTTTACGTTCAACTTCGGAGTTGGAAGTTGAACGTTGATGCTGAGTGTTGAATGTTGAGTGTTGAACGTTCAATGTTGCGCCGTCATAATGCTTCTGCTCCGCCGACGATTTCGGCGAGTTCCTGCGTAATCTGTGCCTGTCGTGCTCGATTAAACGTTCGTTTCAACGTGTCGAGCATCTCGCCGGCGTTATCTGTTGCGCTTTTCATGGCGGTGCGTCGCGCGCCCTGCTCCGCGGCGGCCGTTTCCACCAACGCCCGATACATCTGGTTTCTCACGTACAACGGCAATACGGCGCCCACGATCTCGGCCGCCGACGGCTTGAGCAGGTAATTCGGTTGCCGTCCGGTTTTCGCGTCGTCTTGCGACTCCACCTTTTGTACTTCGACCGGAAGAACCTGCGTGAGTGTCGGGGGCGTACTCATGGCGCTGACAAATTTCGCAAAGACCAACTCCACACCGTCGAGTTCCCCGCCCTCGAATCGCTCGACAAGCGGTTCAATCACAAGCGCCGCGTCTTCCATTGAAGGGCGGTCGGTGAACTCCTCGAACGCACCAGCCATATCTCGGCCAAGATACCGGAAGAAACCGATTCCCTTGCGACCGATGAGG
>JAZDDC010000645.1:0-5022 GCA_036679565.1 Gemmatimonadota bacterium | reverse complement strand
TGATCAACTCCCTAGATAATTTGTCGCCAATTTCAAAAGCCAATCAGCGTTGACTTAACAGTGTGTACATCGACTAACGCATCCATGAGACCGACCCGTTGTCGTAGCAAAATCATGACATCACTTCGCGGAAGACGGAGAACACGCGCCTCTCCCAACCGCGCCTCGATAAGAGACAATCGGTCTTCCAAAACAGCGATTGCGCTCGCTTGTCTTCCGGTCAGCACTCTTTTCTCTGGTCGCAGCCCCCGTAGCGCCTGTTCCAGTGACTGTGATTCTTCAACCCAACGGACAAACTCTTCCTCGGGTTGGGAGTCGGCTGCACTGCCAAGTGGCAACTGCGTGAGCCCCACCGCGAGTGCAACCGAGGCGGCGGTTGCCAGTGACATCCACGTCGCCAGACGGCTTCGTTTACGACTGCGCGCGGCCAAAACTTCATCTCGAACGACAGACCACCGCTCACGCGGCGCCTTGAGTGCCGGTAGCGCCTTGAGTGCCGCAATCCGTTGGTGCAACCGCTCCATTTCATCGGTGCAGTCGTCGCACGTTTCAAGATGCTCGACCGCGCCGGGAGACCCTTCGCCTCCACGAATGGCGGTTAGTTCGTCCATCGTGCAGTGAATTAGCATAACGACTCCTCGCCAAGCCATTTGCGCAACCGCGTGTGTGCACGCGATAGTTGCGACTTCGAAAAACTGACGCTCTTACCCATTAGCTCGGCTATGTCTTCGTGTGTGTACCCTTCAACATCGTGTAACCAGACCACCGCCCGTGCCGTTTCGTTGAGCCGCTTGAGCGCGGCTTCTAAATCCATCCGAAGCGTCTCATTTGTCTGACTCGCCGCGGCTGCGGTCTCCTCAAACAATTCTTCGGTGTCGCGGTACCGCGCGCCACGCAACTTCATCAGTGCTTTGCTGGCAGCGATCCGTTTGATCCAGACCGTCAAACGACCACCACCGTCGCCCCGGAACGACGAAATGCTCCGACAGACCTGAAGGAACGTCTCCTGAAGAACATCTTCAGCATCCTCCTCCGTTCGGCAAATACGCCGAGCGAGATGATAAACCGTCCCCTCGTACGCGTGGTAGACCTGCTCTAAAGCGTTGATATCACCGGACTTAGCGCGTTGCACCGCGACGTTGTCGAGAGTAGTAATAGCGGCCATGGTCATGTTAGTAGTTTAGATGCGTATGACGCCTCAGGGGTCGCAGATTGGGCACCACTCATCCACGCCCCTCCCGCTACCTGCTACCCGCTACCCGCCGTGATAGGAAGGAAAGATCCGCCAGCTAGATCAGCGGGCAGCGGGCAGCGGGCAGCGGGTAGCGGGTAGCGGGCAGCGGGCAGCGGGCAGCAAGCATTTGCAGCCTACGGCTGCAAATGCTTATACAACACCCGAATCATCCGATACGCGGCCGGATAATTGTCTACTGAAAACGCAACGGTTGTTGGATCACGGCGGATGATACCGGGGATGCCCTCAGCAATATCGGCGTAGAGAGTGGACGTGTATTGGAGTTCCACTTCGACGGGCAGGTTGGGTCGTGCGGTGGTTCTGATCGTCGCTTGCACGGCGGCGGCGACACCACGTTGAATGGCGGCTTGCGCAGAGTCGGGTGACATAGTGCTCACGGCACTATTCCAAATTCCTTCTTTCACGGCAACACCCTGGATGTCGGGCGCAAGCTCTCGCGCCTGCTCGACCGCGATCCCATCCCCACTGATGAAAATCACCGGGACACCGTACCACGCCGCAAAGAGGATATTCATTCCACCTTCACCAACAGACGTGCCATTCACACGCAGGTCGGCAACACGCCCGGATCCCGTATGCGCCGCAAAACTTCCGGTGCTACCGGCCTTGCCATGGTATCCGATAAAGATGACGCCGGCGAAAGACGATTCGAGACCCTGCATCATCCCATACGGTTTCAGCGAGCCTCTGATAAGCCACACGCGTGGATCCAACTCGTCCTGAATGAGATTTGTATGCGAACCGTGCGCATCGTTCACGACGACGCGGGTTGCCCCGCCATCAAACGCCCCTGCGATAGCCGCGTTTACCTCATGCGTCATCAGACGACGACCAATGGCATCCTGCGTGCCGGAAAGCCCGGCGACCCCCTCCATATCCGCTGAGATGTAGATCGTTTTCTCCTGTTGACCCGACACCGAACCCACCTGGCCCATAAACACCGCAAACAACAGAAGCGCTAGGAATCGAGGACCTCGGAACCGTAAATGTCGATTTATACTCATTCTCTCGTCCCTTTTCGGTACGTGACACCAGTTGAGTTGCGATGTGACGCAAACAACCGCCAGCTAGATCAGCTGGCAGCGGGTAGCGGGCAGCCGGTGGTATGAAGCATTTGCAGCCTACGGCTGCAAATGCTTCATACCACCAAATTCACAAGTCTGTCCTGAACGTAAATTGTCTTGCGTATGGCCTTGCCCCCCATGAAACGCTTGACCGTGTCATCGGCAGTTGCACGCTCCCGCGCATCGTTTTCTGAAAGACCTGGCGCGACTTGCAGACGCTGACGCACCTTCCCGTTTACTTGCACAACGAGTTCAATCTCGACATCCACCGTTAAGGCGTCGTCATACTCTGGCCATTGAGCATCGAACACTGAGGCATCGTGTCCCAGTTTTTCCCAACACTCCTCCGCAAGATGGGGCGCAAACGGAGCAAGTAAGACAATCAACGACTCGGCGATTTCTTTTGCGATCGGCTTGTCCTTGGACTCGGCGCGAATGGTATTCAGAAACTCCATCATCGCGGAGATGGCGGTGTTGTAACGCAAACCTTCGACATCGTCGGTGACTTTACGAACAGTTTGGTGACGCTTTCGGACAATCGCATCGGTCGTCTCGACTATTGCATCGGTCTCGGTGTTGTGAACAATTATCCAAACACGGTCTAAGAATCGCCGAATACCCGAAATCCCTTTGTCACGAAAATCGCCACCCTCTTGGTATGGCCCCAAAAACATCAGATACATGCGAAACGTGTCCGCGCCCCACCTGGTGATATACTCGTCCGGGTTGACGACGTTACCACGCGACTTTGACATTTTTGCCCCGTCACGAACGATCGTGCCGTGCGCCCGGAATTTCAGGTAGGGTTCTTCGAAGTCGATCCAACCCAGGTCATTGAGTACCATCATCACAAAACGCGAATACAATAAGTGCAGGACTGCGTGTTCGTTGCCACCGATGTACTGTGCCACCGGGAGCCAGCGTTTCGTAACGTCTTTGTCAAAAGGTCTATCATCGAACTCGGTCGATGGATATCTCAGGAAATACCAGGCCGAGTCCAAAAAAGTGTCCGACACATCGGTCTCTCGACGGGCGTCAGCACCGCATTTTGGACAGGGTACTCGATACCATTGTTCGTGACGCGCCAATGGCGATACACCACTATCATCGGGCCGGAAATCCTCAATGTCCGGCAGTAAAACCGGTAGATCCTGTTCCGGCACTCCAACCGGACCACATGCGTCACAATAGATAATCGGTATGGGCGGGCCCCAGTACCGTTGTCTGGAAATACACCAATCGTGAATGCGGTAGCGTGTCTGTTGTTCCGCAAGTGCTCTTTCTTGTAACCAGTTCGTCACAGCAGGAAATGACTCTTCGTATGTCATGCCATCGAACTGTCCGCTGTTCACCAACACACCGTTCTTACCGGGGAATGGCAACGCATCTTCACGATCCGGATCGCTGACAACACGAACGATGGGCAACCGAAACGCTTCTGCAAATTCGAAATCTCTTTCATCGTGCGCAGGCACCGCCATGATGGCACCGGTGCCGTACTCCATGAGCACATAGTCCGCGAGCCAGATCGGAACGGATTCGCCCGTCGCCGGGTTGCGCGCGTACGATCCCGTAAAGACACCTGTCTTTTCGCGATCCCCTACCTTCCGAGCCACGAGATCTTTTGCGGACGCCGCACGCCGGTAGGCCAGGACATCAGCCATACATTCCGCGGTGGCGAGTCCTTCGGCCATCGGATGCTCCGGCGCCATAACGACGTACGTTGCGCCAAACACCGTATCCGGCCGCGTCGTGTACACCTTGACGGATTTGCCGTCCGGCGTTTTGAAATCCAATTCAGCACCGACAGACTTCCCAATCCAGTTTCGTTGCATCAAACGTGTTGAGTCCGACCAATCCAAATGCTGGATGTTATTGAGCAACCGTTCTGCATAGTCAGTGATCTTGAAAAACCATTGTTCCAACAACCGCTGATGTACTTTCGTATCTGAGTGTCGCTCACAGAAACCATCAATGACCTGTTCGTTGGCAAGAACGGTCTTGCACTCGGGACACCAGTTCACGGGCGCACGCTTCTTCACGGCGATCCCGGCGTTGAACAATTGAAGGAAAATCCACTGCGTCCATCGGTAATACGTTGGATCCGTTGTGGACAACTCATGATCCCAATCGATCATCAGTCCAACATCACGCAACTGTTCGCGGAATCTCTCAATGTTCCGGGGAATCAGACGTCCCGGATGTGTATTCATCTTGAGTGCGAAATTTTCCGAATGAATGCCAAACGCATCGAAGCCGAATGGTTCAAATACATCCCATCCCTGTAGCCGCCGAACACGGCCGTGAATGTCGGCTCCCACAAACGCAAACACGTTTCCCACATGAAGACCTTCAGCGGACGGGTAGGGGAACATCATGAGGTTGAAATAGGGCTTCGCCGCATGGGCGATATCCTGCTTATCGGTCCGTCGCAGATCCCACCTCTCGCGCCACTTGGCCTCGACGATTTTGGGATCGTAGTCTACGGTTTCTGGGGTCGTGTTCGTCATGATGACATCAATTTAACCCGCCCCGCAGAGCCGGGTAGGATTTACCGCAACCGGTGCTCCGACGATTATGCGGTCTCCTCATTGGGCCCGGGTTTGTCTTGCTGCGGCGGGGGACCGTTTTCTAGCTTAGTTTGACACCTATGACTCAGGCGACTTCCAAACTTCGCCGAATCGTGCTCTGGATCGGCGCGCC
>JAZDDC010000644.1:0-3825 GCA_036679565.1 Gemmatimonadota bacterium | reverse complement strand
ACTGGCCAACTCCGCCATCGTTTCGTCCAACGTCTCACCGTGTGTGCGCAAGGTCTCCGCAGATTGTCCGATTTGATCTTTCACGGCCGTTTGAACAGACTTGATTGCACGACGTGTTTCGTCTACGCGTTTGACGACATCGGCCGCCCCCTCCAAAAGTCCACCAACGTACATCAAGGCATTGTGTTTTGCCAAACGATCTCGGCGCGAGATTTGATGTCGAGGATCAGGCAAGATGTCTAAAACGCCGCTAGCGGTGTCTCCCTCGGAGATCAAACGGACCGAGTATGATCCCGGCAACACCTGAGGGCCCGATAGTTCGGAACCCGGCGCGTCAAAACCGTCGCGCCGAAGGTTCCACACCATTCGATTGAACCCATCACCATGAACAGTCATGTGCCGCACGACAACACCATCGCCATCCACAACTTCGAGATCAGCCTCCTCGGCACGCACAACGAACGACACCATTGCACCGTACGGCCTGTTGTCGCCGCTGAACATGGCGTGACCACTCGAACGGTATCCGGCGGTCATACTCTCGGCGACGGTGTGTTGGATCACGGTCGGCACTTCGAAGATGTGCGGGCTGGTGGAAAGAAGTGAGCTATCGCGAGCGAGTTCGCGAAGGGGCCGGATGTCATCCACGATATAAACGCCACGACCGTGGGTACCTAGCGCCAGGTCATGATCCCGCGGATGCACCACAATCGCGCGATACGGGGCTGTGGGTAAACCATGCTCAAAACGCTGCCACCTGCGTCCAGCATCCAGAGTAACGTAAAGGCCAAACTCGGTTCCGAGAAAAAGTAGACTCGATTCGATCGGATCCTGTTCGATGACGTGAACAAAACCGTCAATGTCCGCGCTGGCCATGTTGCGCCAGGTTTGGCCGTAGTCGGCGGTCACCATTGCGTAGGAATTCCAATTACCGCGGCGATGATCGTCAAGTGCGACGTATGCCGTACCGCTATCGAACTTCGATGGCTCGATGTGTGCCACCCACGTGTTGGCTGGGACACCCGGCAAGTTCGCCGCAACATTGTCCCACGACTCCCCGCCATCACGCGTAATTTGGATGTTACCGTCATCCGTACCGACCCAAATGAGATCTTGCGCAATCGGACTTGGTGCGATGGTCAGGATCGCCGTATGGTTTTCTGCGCCGCTCGCATCGGTGGTAATGCCACCACTTTGGCGGGACCGCTGTTTTTCAGGATCGTTCGTCGTCAGGTCGGGCGAGATAATTTCCCAAGAGTTGCCATTGTCCCGCGTGACATGCACGAACTGACTGCCGAGGTATATGGTGGTCGAATCGAATGGATCGATGTTGGTTGCGGCATTCCAGTTGAACCTCAGATCCATGCCATCGGGATGAACCGGGCGAATGTCCTTCCGTTCGCCGGTCAACTTGTCGAATCGACGCAAGTTCCCCTGTTGAGAAGACGTGTATCCGTATCGTGAGTTGCTGAAGTCATTAAACGTCGCAAAACCATCACCGCCACCGACCCGTGTCCAATAATAGTTTCGAATCCCGCCGTCGTACCAAGAGTGACTCGGGCCAAACCACGATCCGTTGTCTTGGAGACCGCCATACACATTGAACGGGACGTCCATATCGACGTTGAGATGATAGAATTGCGCCAGCGGGAGGTTCTCGACGAAGCGCCACGTTTCGCCTCGATCGTAAGAAATACCAACCCCGCCATCATTCCCCATGATCAGCGTGTGTCCATCCGTTGGACTGATCCACAGCGCTTGCACATCTCCATGGATGATGCGTGAGGGTACCACGGTGCGGAACGTTTTACCCTGATCCTCCGATACCGTGATGCGGCTGTGCAGATTGTACACCCGGTTTTCGTTGGTGGGATCGACGCGAATGTCCGCGTAATAGAATGGGCGTGGCGCCACGCCGTCGCCGGCGTCTATCGTCCGCCACGAAGTGCCACCGTTGTCGGAGCGGAGCATCGCGCTCTCGTCCGCCTCGACTAACGCGTACACAACCTTTGGATCGTTTCGGGCAATGGCCAACCCAATGCGTCCCCATGGGCCGTCCGGCATACCGTCAGTCTCATCGTAACGGCGCCAGTCTTCACCACCGTCGTACGTGACGTATAAGCCGCTACCGGCTCCTCCCGATTCGAAGAACCAAGGCCACCGACGATGCTCCCACAAACCAGCAAATAGTTTGTTCGGATTGGTGGGGTCCATTATGAGATCGGAAGCACCGGTTCGTTCATTGACAAAAAGCGAACGCGTCCACGTCTGACCACCGTCGATCGTTTTGTAAACGCCACGCTCCTGTCCATCGCTCCAGGAAGGACCCATGACCGCCACATACGCGATGTCAGGATCCTCCGGGTGCAACGCAATGCGATGAATGCGTTCCGAGGCGCCTAGGCCAAGAAACGACCAAGAACGACCGCCATCGATAGTCTTGAAAATACCACGGCCGACGCCAGCACTATTCCGAGGATTGCCTTCGCCGGTGCCGACCCACACGACATCCGGGCGTGCTTGAAAAATTGCGATTGCGCCGATCGAATTGGCAGGTTGGTCGTCAAAAATGGGATCCCACGTAATTCCACCGTTCACCGACTTCCAAACACCTCCAGTCGCCGCACCTACATATATGACATTCGGATCTCGTTCTACAACATCAATCGCGGCCACGCGACCACTCATACCGGCGGGTCCAATGCTCCGCGCTTCGATCCCGGTTAGGTCATCAAGATTCTGGGCCGCTGCCGGAATTGTACCGACGATGAGCATTGTCAGAATCGTTATGGTGGTGCGCAAATTGTAACTCCGGTCGCTATTTTAGGATTCGCGTGAGCATACGGTCGAGCGACCTTAACCGGCGCGACGCACCGAAGCAATGAACCAATCTCGTGGTGTCCATAAAAGTGGACAACATCGAGTCTCTCGCGCAGTTGGAGGACGCAGACACCAACATGCGGACATCCGCTAACCGCCGTGTTTACATAGAGTTACACTGCTGCAACTCTTTGGTACAGTTCTTCCACTAAGGCACCCGAGCGCAACAATCTTTGGAGGGATCATGCGTCAATTCATCGTAAGAGCCGGAAGTACCGGCATGTTGTTATCGCTACTCGCCGCAGGCGGTGCCGCACAAGAACTTGAGCAACGACATCGAGGTTTCTGGTTCGGTCTTGGATTTGGTGGCGGGTGGAACCAGTTCGATTGGACGTTCGGCAATTCGGGACGAGGCGGAGCAAGCTACATCCGCGCGGGTGGCACAGTGAACCAGCACGTGTTGGTGGGCGGCGAGGCGCTTGTCTGGTTTAGGAACGGTGCCGACAATCGGTCGGTCGAACGAGTTAACGCGAGCCTAACAGCAATGGTGTATCCTGGCTCCCAAGGCGGCTTATTTTTTAAAGGCGGTTTTGGTGCTGCCAGCCATGACATCGACTCGGATACTCGACGCGATGGCATCGGCCTCACGACAGGGATGGGGTTTGATTTTAAGATCGCACGGAATTTGTATCTAACACCCAATGTTGACGTGTTGACGCAGTTTTTGCGAGACGACACGAGTACGGCATTACTGTTTACTGTCGGTTTGGGGTGGCATTAAGCAGCGGCTTACGTACCACAGGGCAGGATAACGAGTCGTGTGCATGTTTTTGGCCACAGACGGCACAGTGAAAGACAGAGGACACAGAGCAAAGCGTGGTGTTCGCGGCTTAGAGGCGTGGGGTTCAAAACTAGTTCGTCCTCTGTGTGCTCCATCTTTCTCTGTGACCTCTGTGGCAAAGACTCATCCAAGCGCGCCGCCGCCATCACGACGCTACGTCCCTG
>JAZDDC010000643.1:0-18948 GCA_036679565.1 Gemmatimonadota bacterium | reverse complement strand
GTTGTTCAGGAATGTATTGGGTGTGGGAATTGGTGGAAAGGTGGGGCGATCACGCTGGACCGCCCCGATCGTTTCCGGCTCACGGATAGGGGTACTTTTCCAACCATTGCAGGTCGTCTTCGTCCACCGCGACCGCATATATCACATCGGCACCGAACCCGACGAGTTGCCTGTTCGCGGGTAACGCGACTTGCATGGTCTTCTGCCCGTTCGCATCGAAAATGTCGAATAGGGGCCCGTCGCTGTTAGCGCGTCGATTGAGCCTCACCCA
Source organism: Gemmatimonadota bacterium (assembly GCA_036679565.1). Lineage (GTDB taxonomy): Bacteria > Gemmatimonadota > Gemmatimonadetes > Gemmatimonadales > GWC2-71-9 > JAZDDC01. The sequence goes on along the minus strand of JAZDDC010000643.1, from coordinate 18,677 downwards.
AACATTCCCCCTCGGCGAGACTGACACCGCGCTACGGCCGAATGGCGGCATGACCTCGGGAAATTCGACCTCGTCCAGGTCGGGTCGTGGGAGTTGCGCTGATCGACTGCCACCGCCGCCTCCTCCGCCAATCATCATCACGACCGAGTTGCTGGCTTGGCCGTCTGCCCATTGTTCCTTCTCCGCACGTCTCACGCGAACCGGCTCGTAAGACACCGATGACCCGACGCTAACCGTTCCATCCGAGTCATACCAATCCACGCGATAGCCCAATGAGCGAGCGACGGCGACACGGCCGTCTGGAGCAACGGCCCAGCCGTCTGCTGCTGAGAATGGACGTAGCATCCCGCGGGTCATTGAGAAAGTCCCGCCGCCGCCCGTCGTTACACTCCCCGTTCCGGTAGTGGTAGGCTCCCTAAAAAGAGCTGCAACGGTATCTGCGGGGCCATTTTTCAGATCTAGACGCATGATGTACGACGAATCCGGGCGCGTGAAACTGCCTCCGCCTTGCGTCCTGATGCTGATTCCCAGGCCACTGTAATAAACCATCCCCCGCTCATCGGTGGCTGTAGGCCGCAGGAATGACATGGCTCCGTCGTCACCCTGCTGCATCATCGGCCAGGTCTCTTCGATCATGCCGTTTTTGTCGATATGGGCTATCCGCATGTTGCCAATGTCGGTCAGGAGAGTTGCATCGTCAGGATAAGCGAATAGACCCAAAGGCTGCCCGTACTCTCCTGGCCCCTCCCCTTCCCGACTGATTTGTGTGATCGAACCCGTGGCGAAATCGAGGTAACTCACGTGCAGCTCGAGCCGGTCGGCGACGATCAGTCTTCCGTCGGAAAGCTCGCGTACTCCGACAACCCGGCTGAAAGGCTCGGGGAAGGTTTCTGTGGCTTCGAGTCTGACCTGTGCGTGAACCTCGGCCGAGTGGCCGAGCAACATAGTCACACCAAGCAAGATCGTGATACGCGAAAGAGTCATGACGGCTCCGTTTCACTCTAGAACGTTTAGTATGGGATCTACCCGGATTGATGAATAGACGGCTAAAACCGTCGCACACCGGTTCGGCGCAACGAATGTTCGCTGGCGGGCATCTACACTGGTACGGCCGATGACAAATAGAAAATGACCGCTGACCGCTCACGCATTGCTAGCTTTGAGCGTTTTCCTTATTAGTGAATCCTCTGGGGATGGGCCAGGTCGGCCGTCGGTGGACCACTCGTTCTCGAATCAGAACAGAAACTGGATCAATCAATGGGTGAACGGCGTTTCCTGGGCCCGAGCGTGGCTTTTGCAATCCTTCTTATCCTTGGCGCTGGCATCTTTTTGAAGATTCGCGGGTCGGCGAATCCGGATGGTGAGGGCGGAGATAGTGGCGGAATACTACCCGAGGTGTCCGCTACGGAGACGTTCCGCACGGATGTGGCCGTTCCGGTCGCTGGCGCGGCGGTGGTCTTGGATACACTGGTGATATCGGTGACGGCGGCTGTCGGCTCGTGTCGTTGGACACGGTTGATTTGGCTCTTCAGGTGCTCGATGCGCGTGCCCAACTGGCAAGTGCCGAAGCAAATTTTCAGGAGCTGACCCTATTCGACGATCAGATTGAAGACGAAGTAATTCGCACCGAACGGGCGCGCATTGCTCGCGCGAAGAGCGGTGTCGATCAGCGAGAAGTGGCGTTGCGTCAGGCGGAGATCAACCTTGGACGGACCAGTATTGGTTCCCCGTTTTCCGGCAGAATTGCCAATGTTCGTCCTATCAAAGTCGAAGTTCAAGTTCTCGAAGCTGAAATTGGTTACCTGGAAGAAGGGCGAAACGCTCAGGTAACCTTTGCTGCGTTTCCTGGCGAAGTGTTCAACGGACGTGTAGCGACGATAAATCCCGTTGTAGAGCGCGAATCACGCACGGCTCGCGTCACCGTTTTGATCCCCAACCCCCGCGGACGAATTCTGCCAGGTATGTACGCGCGTGTTTCCGTCGAAGCGCGGCGGTTCGCTGATCGGGTAATCGTGCCCAAGAGTGCCGTTCTCGAACGTGATCGTCGTACAATGCTGTTTGTGCTGGACAGCGAAGACGGCACGACTGGTCTGGCAAAGTGGAACTACGTGACAACCGGGTTAGAGAATGATTCGCTTATCGAGTTGGTGGGCACGTCCGAGACACCGCTATTGGAGCCGGGTCAGATCGTGTTGGTCGATGGACACTACACGCTCATACACGATGCGACCGTTCGCCTTGCGACCGATTTGCGTGGCGAAAATGGGCGTCCGAGATAATGGGGGCCGTGATGAATGGTGCTAGCATGATCGGTGTTGTGCTCGTGGTCTCGAGTGTGCCGATGACCGCGCAAGAAGTACCGACGATGACACTGGAAGAGGCAATCGACATTGCGCTGGATCGCAACCCGCAATATCTGAGCGCCTTGGCGCAGTTTGACGCAACAACGGTCGGGATACGCTCGGCATACGGGGCCTTCTTTCCCACGCTGTCGGCTAACGTTCAGTGGAACGGAAATTCCCGAACAACGTTGTCCGGCACGGATGATTTTGGTCAGACCGTTACTCTCCCCGAGCCGGTCTCGGTGAGGAGTAGCAGTGCCAACCAGAGTTTTAGCAGCTCGCTCACGCTGTTCGACGGATTCCAGAACGTCAATCGACTGTCGGCAGCGCGTCACGATGTCAGCGCGTCTAATGCCGCCGTCGATGTTCAAAGTCTCCAGATGACGCTCGATGTGTCGCAGGCGTTTTTTGACGCCATCCTGGCGCAAAGGCTTGTAGTGGTCGAGCAACAACTCCTGGCCTCGGCGGAGGAACAACTGAACGCAAACCAACGGTTGTTCCGGATTGCTTCCGTCACGCAAGTGGAGATCCTCGGTGCCCAAGTTGATGTTGCGTCACGCCAACAGAATCTGGACACACAACTGGCCGAGGCGCACAAGGCGCGACTGCGTGTATTGCAGACGTTAGGTGTGCTCGGCGAAGTCACGGAATTTGATCCCGTGGGTGGTTTTCCCGCAGTCTTCGATCCGTCGGTGCTTGACGTCGACGAGTTGGTACAACGAGCGTTTGACGCCAATCCAAGTGTTGCCCAAGCCTTCTCGCAAGAGGCTTCCGCACGCAGCTCGGCCGCCGCTGCAAAGGGTTCATGGTTGCCAACGGTCAGCCTGAATGCAAGTTGGGCACGCCAACTTTCCGCGCGAGATTTTGGCGCTGTGTTCGAGTTCAATCCCACACAGAATCGCGGTTACAATTTTGGGATCCAAGTGGGGTGGCAGATTTTCAACGGTTTTGACCGTTCCTTTCAAATTGCAAACGCCAACGCCCAGCTGCGGCAGGCGGAGGAGGGCGCGCGCATCTCACGTCTTGAGTTGGAGCAACAGGTTCGTTCTGCGTACATCGACTTTCTGAGTGCGTACGATGCCTTACAGATTCAGCAGCGAAGTACGGCGCTCAGTCGCCAACGTGTCGTGTTTGCCGGTGAGCAGTTTCGGCAAAGCGCCATAGCATTTACGAATTTGCAAACGATCATCGACAACGCTGCCGGGCAGGAGAGAAGCCTCGTTCAAGCCGAGTATAACTTTGCGACTCGGTTGGTGATGCTCGAACGGCGGGTAGGTGAGCAGATCCGGACGCAGGGTTAACGAAGAGATGTCTCTCTCCAGCCAATCCATAAAACGTCCGGTTGCCGTCGCGATGCTGTTCCTCGCGATAACGTTACTGGGTGTTATCTCGTTCTTCCGACTTCCGATTGATCTCCTGCCGGATATTGCCTATCCGCGCCTTGTCGTTTACACGAGTTATCCGGACGTTGCGCCGCAAGAGGTGGAGCGTTTTGTCACAGAAAGAATCGAGCAACAAGTTGCCGCCGTGCCGGGTGTTGAGAACCTCCGGAGCGTGTCGCGTGAGGGTCTGTCACTTGTCACGCTGAGGTTCGCGTGGGGAACTGACATGGATTTCGCGGTTCTCAACGTGCGTGAGCGTCTCGACAATATCAGAGACATTCTTCCCGACCAAGCCGAACGGCCGGCTGTTCTTCGCACAGACCCAACGTCAGAACCGATCATGGGCGTGAGTGTTTCCGGTCGAGAGGATCTTTGGGCGCTCAAGGACCTGGCGTCTGAAGTTTTCAAACGCCGGCTCGAACAGATCGACGGGGTCGCCCAGGCAGCCGTCGCCGGTGGGTTGGAACGTGAGATTCACGTAGAGGTCAATCCGCAACGCCTCGATGGTTACGGTTTTACCGTTCAACAAGTCGTGGACGCGCTTGACGCAGCGAACCAAAGCGCGCCCGGCGGCACGATTCGTCGCGGTCGGTACCGATACTCGCTTCGCACACTGGGGGAGTTTCAAACGGTCAGCGAGATCGGGGACGTTCCCCTTGGACGCGCTCAAGGGGACACGACATCAGTTAGCGGGCTTATCCGGCTGCGTGATGTCGCGGTAGTCTCCGACGCCTACAAAGACCGTGAATCCATCGCGCGTTACAATGGACGCGAGGCGGTGGGTCTGCTCGTGTTCAAGGAATCAGGTGCCAATACGGTTCGTGTCGCCGATCAGGTCGACGAGGTCTTGGTCCAACTTCGAGCGGAATATCCTGACATTCGGATCGACGTGGCGATGAATCAAGCTGGGTTCATCAGCGACGCCATCTCGGCCGTGGTACAGGCACTGATGATTGGCGGTGCGTTGGCGTTCTTGGTGCTGTTTTTCTTCTTGCGTGACGCTCGGTACCCGGTAGCCATCGCACTCGCAATTCCCATCTCCGTGGTTGCATCCTTTTCACTGCTCGACCTTGCTGGCGTTTCACTCAATATCATGAGTCTGGGTGGTCTTGCGTTGGGTGTGGGGATGTTGGTGGACAACTCCATCGTCGTGTTAGAAAATATTTTCCGACATCGTGAACTTGGCGAATCGCCCGCGGAAGCCGCGGGGAACGGCGCCAACGAAGTACAAGGCGCCATCACCGCGTCTACGCTGACAACTATCAGCGTGTTTGGCCCAATCATCTACGTCGAGGGTGTCGCTGGACAACTCTTCGGTGCTTTGTCGTTCGCCGTGGCGTTCGCACTGCTGGCCAGCCTCATTGTCGCGCTCACACTGCTGCCGACCATGGCGGCACGGTTCGGTACGACACAGCTGGGCCAGCCACCTCGGGAACGTATCCAAATACCCGAAGCTGGAAAAGCACGCCGCTCGTTTGCACGTGCACGGCGTTGGGTAATCGAACTTATCGTCGGGATGCGTGACCTCGTCGCTTTTTTATTCAGCTCGTTCGGCCGATTGTTGATGGCGTTACTGCGACCCATTCAACCCGTGTTGCGTGCGTTCGACCGCCGATTCGACCGGTTTGCGCTATGGTATGACGGCCTGCTCGACAAGTCCCTTGCCCATCGAGGACGAGTTGTTTTGGTGGCAGCAGCGATGATGTCGGGGGGAATTGCCATTGGATGGACACTCGACCGTGGTGTCCTTCCCGAGGTCGATCAGGGGTCGTTTCAGGCGCGACTGAAACTCGATCGTGGCACTCCTATCGAAACGACTTCGGATGCCGTGGCACGCTTGGAACAAGAGATGCTCAGCAATCCGCAGATCGAAGCGGTCTTCACTCGCATAGGCAGACAAGAAGCGATTGCGGGTGTGGAGGAAGAAGAAACCGGTCTCAACACAGCCACGCTCGATGTGCGACTTGCTGACGGCGCGGAGACGGCGGCGACCATCGCTTCATTGGCCGGTGTTATGAGCGAGTTTCCGACCGGAGCCTTGGCTATGGAAACCGGGCAGGCCACCGCATTGGGTCGGTTGCTCGGTGGTGGTGAGTCCGATCTCGCGGTCCGTGTACGTGGTGACGACTTGGACCAGGCGTTCCGCTACGCTCGAGACGTCTCCATGCGTCTTGGCGATGTGCCCTCCCTCAAGAACGTGCGTCTATCGACCGAAGAAGGCCAACCGGAGATTCTTGTCGAAGTGGATCGCGAACGCGCAGCCTCATACGCCATCGACCCGCGCACAATTGCCCAGACGGTTGAGCAGTTCATGCGTGGCGAGGAGGCCACCGAGTTTGTCGATTTCGATCAGAGGATCCCAGTCGTCGTGCGATTGCCAGAGGCAGAACGACGGTCGCTTGCTACATTGCAAACGTTGACCGTTGCAGGCGTTCCGTTGCGCGAATTGGTTACAACGCGGGAAACCGTTGGTCCCGCCGAGGTGCAGCGTGTGGAACAATCACGCTCGGTGGCCGTTTACGCCGATGTCGCCGAGGGTGGATTGGACGATGCGCTCGCCGACGTGCGTCTTGCGTTGGCCCAAAATCCGGCACCACGCGGGCTGCGGGTCGATATCGGCGGTGAGAACGAGGAGCGCGAACGCAGTTTTCGTGACCTGGCGTTTGCTTTCATGTTGGCGTTGGTATTGGTGTACATGATACTTGCGGCCCAGTTCGAATCATTTGTTCATCCATTTACCATCTTGCTCAGCGTGCCATTGGCCACCGTGGGTGCGGCGGTTGCATTGTTCGCGGTCGGTGCCGGTCTCAACACCATGAGCCTCATCGGAATGGTGATTCTCGTCGGCATCGTGGTAAACGATGCAATCGTGAAAGTCGATTTTATCAATCAAATGAGGGTGACCATGCCACTCCGTGAGGCCATTCTGGAGGCTGGTAGAGTCCGCCTGCGTCCCATCATCATGACGACGGTCACAACCGTGTTAGGTTTGACACCCATGGCGTTGGGAATCGGTCGTGGTTCTGACTTGCGGGCGCCGCTAGCGATTGCTGTGATCGGTGGACTGATCAGCGCCACGTTGCTGACTTTGATCGTCGTACCGGTTGCATATGATCTAATCGAAAGCGGACGCGTGAGACTCCGCTCGTTGGCTGGACTCGATGCTGCACCGTTGACGGTAACCGTAGGTCCCGGCGGGGGGCCGACCCCTCGCTCGGTTGGAGGTGACACATGATACGACTCTCGATACGACGCCCGGTCGCGGTTTCCATGACGTATATGGCCGTTGCGCTCCTAGGCGTGGCTGCGTGGAGAAACATCCCGGTCGAGCTGTTGCCGGACACCGAACTCCCGCAGTTGCAGATCGAAGCCAATTGGAGAGGGGCCTCGCCCGAAGTCTTGGAGGCGTTTGTCACCGCACCGATCGAAGCGACTATCCAACAAATTCGCGGTGTGGAAAAAATGACGTCTCGCTCTCGGGAACAGCGAGGCATGGGGCGGACCGAAATCGAAGTTGAATTTTCACGCGACGTCGATATGAACTTCGTGCGTCTGGAACTGTCAGAGCGGCTCGCAGCGCTGGAGGCCGATTTACCGGCGGGTTTGGAAGGGCCAACCGTGCTTCCCTACGTGCCCGACGATTTTCAGGATCAAAACACACCCTTCTTGAGCTATACCGTCACCGGCCCATTGACGTTGGAGGCCTTGCGACAACACACCGATGACGTCATACAACCCGAGATACTCCAAATAGACGGTGTGGCGCAGGTCAATATTTTCGGTGGCCGCGACCGGTTGATCGAATTGGAGTTTCGCGAGGATCAACTTGCGGCACTCAACCTGACCACACAACAGGTTTCACAACAGGTGTTGGGATTGGAGTACGTCAGTGAGGCGGGTGCGGTGCATGATGGGGGCAGGTTGCGCACGCTTGCCATTCGCCAAAAGGTCAGCTCGGCGGAGGAGATTCGCAATCTCGTTGTGCTCAGTGATCAGGGCCGCATCGTGCGCGTTTCAGATATTGCAATTGTCCGAGATACGTATGAAGACCCGGTTCGCCACTACCGTATCAACGGCATGCCCGCCGTGGCTTTCCAGGTGGAGAAAGACCACCTCACCAACACGATCAGGATGAGAGCGAGGCCATCAAGACACAACTTACGGATTTAAAGGAACGTGCCATTGTCGCGGCGCTGGTGATTTTCTCGGTGCTGTTGTTGTTCCTGCAATCCTTCCGGTCGGCCGGCATTATCTTCGCCACGATCGCGTTTTCCATCCTCATTGCGCTCAATCTGATCTACTTCAGCGGTTTGACCCTCAATGTCTTGACGCTGATGGGTCTGGCAATGGGATTTGGGCTGATCGTGGACAACGCAATCGTTGTGCTCGAAAATATCTATCGACGTCGCAAAGCCGGAGATTCCGGGAAGGTGGCTGCCGAGCGCGGCGCCCGCGAAGTCGTGCTACCGATATTAGCCGCAACATTCACGACCGTGATTGTCTTTATCCCGTTCGTGTACCTCCAGGGCGAATTGCGGATTTTCTATATCCCGCTGGCAATTGTCGTCGGCATGAGCTTGGTCGCAAGCTTGTTCGTGGCCTTCACATTTATTCCTGCTCTGGGCTCGAGGTTGTTGGCTGCGAATGCATTCTCGGCCGACCCCGGTGGGCCTCAAGAAGATCCCATTTACGTACGAGTCTATTCCGGGTTGGTACGTCTGACTACGCGGTTCCCCTGGGTCACAATTACCCTCGCGGCGGCGGCGTTTTGGGGTTCGTGGAACCTGTTTGACAACTATGTCAATCGGGGAATTCTATGGTCGTCATTCTTTGGCCAGGATACGTCTATTCGCATCATCATCCGGCTACCACGCGGCTCCGAGCTGGACGAAACTAATATTCTCGCACGGTATTTCGAGGACAAACTCGCCAGTACACCTGAGATTAAACAATACGACACTCAAGTTGTACCAGACTATGCAATCATCAATGCAACGTTTCCGGAAGAAATAGAAGAAACAGATATTCCGGTGGCCATCAAGGAACAGATGGTTGCGTACAGCCATCTCTTTGGCGGTGCTGAGGTCCGTGTATACGGGTTTGGCCCGTCATTTTACGGCGGTGGCGGTAGTCCTCCCAACTATCGCATCAAAATCCTCGGGTACAACTACGAACGCGTTCGCGACATCGCACTGGATCTCCAACAACGCCTCGAACGGTTCTCACGCGTGCGCGATGTTGATGTCAACGCCGGTGGACGATGGTTTTTTGGTGAGAAGGCAAGCGAGGTCGCGATCACGCTCAACCGTGAGCGTCTTGCAATGCACGACCTTTCCGTGCGTGACGTTGTTTTCCAAGTACAGGCATCTGTCGGTGGTCGTGGCGGGCAAGCTCGGACCATGCGTGTGGGAGGCGAAGAGGTTGACGTCGAAGTCAAAGTCGAGGGGTATCGAGAAATCGATGTTTTGGACCTAGCCGAGACTCTCATGCGATCATCGGCTGGTGGGGGCGGAGTGCGTTTGGGAGATCTGGCAACCATCGAAGAACGAGACGTTCTGAATGTGATCTTGCGCGAGGACCAACAATACCAGCGAACGGTCCGTTATGAATTCCGCGGTCCGACCAAACTTGGCGATCGCATCCGAGATGCTGTCATTGGCGTGACCGATGTACCGGACGGTTATCGGATCGAAGGTGAGCAGGAGTGGGCATGGTCCAGCGATGAACAATCCCAAATTTACATCGTGTTGGGTGTCTCGCTCTTGTTGGTGTTTATGGTGACGGCGGCGCTTTTCGAATCGGTAAAGCAGCCCATAAGTGTTCTACTCACCGTACCGATGGCGCTGATTGGTGTTTTCCTCATTTTTTTCTATACCGGTGCAACGTTCACCAGGGAGGCGTACATCGGTGTGATCATGATGGGTGGGATTGTGGTGAACAACGCTATCCTCTTGGTTGATCATGTGAACCAGTTACGGCGTCGTAGCGGTTTGGACCTCATGGAGGCAACGGTGCGTGGTACACTAGAACGTGTGCGACCGATTCTCATGACGAGCACCACAACGGTTCTTGGGTTGTTGCCGCTGGTCATCTTCAGCGACACGGCCAACTCCAATATTTGGAATGCGCTCGGCTACGCGTTGATTGGCGGTCTGTTGAGTTCGACGGTCTTTGTGCTCACCGTCACACCCGCGTTGTACGTGTTGTTCGAACGTGGCGCGGAGACGCGACGTGTTCGCGCAACGCAATTGGCGCCAACGCCGGCGGTGGTGACGACATGAAAAATATCGACTGTAGATACCGATCCACGAGATTAGTGGTGTTAACGGGTTGCCTCGTCTGGTTACTCCCGGTACTAGCGTGTTCGTCCGGCGAGACAGGTACGTCGTGGGCAGGGACCGTTGATACGTTACCGACCGGGGTGATTCAAGTTTCGAATCCGGAAACAGGCGTGTGGGACGAAGCGTCTAGCTGGGTGGTCACTGAAGAGATGAGGATCGGTGCGGCGGATGGTGATGGGCCGGATTTGTTCGGCAGGATCACCGACTTGGCCGTCGATCCCGCGGGGCGCATTTACGTGTTCGACGGGCAGGCGCAAGAACTCCGCATTTTTGGCAGGGACGGGTTACACATTCGCACGGTCGGTCGCAAAGGCGGGGGCCCTGGCGAGTTTGAGCAAGTGATCGGAATGGACTGGTCGCCCAATGGTGACCTTTGGTTGGTCGATCCATCGAATAACCGGATCTCGGTGATTGATACCTCCGGGACGTACGTCACAAGTCACCCAGCGCTTGGCGGAATCGTCGTCCTGCCGTGGCCGGGCGGGTTCGACGATCGCGGTTCGTTCTACAATTACGGTTTGGATCCAAACCCCGGCGATGAAGATTTCTTCCCGCTTGTTTTCATTCGGTTTGACGATGAGATGACACCCGTGGACACTGCACAGGTGCCAAGATATCAAGGGGAACAGGATTTCTTTGAGCGACGCGATGGCGGAAACTTCATGCGAGCCAGTGTCCCTCACAGCCCCAGTTTGACGTGGCGTTTTACGCGCACAGGGGACTTCTGGTTTGCATTGACCGGCGAGTATCAAATTGTCCAGCGCACATTTGCCGGCGATACAGTTCGCATCGTATCGAAGGATTTCACGCCGGTCCCCGTGACTTCCGAAGATATCGAAGAGGCCAGGGAAAACCTCGAATGGTTTACCCGCCAGGGAGGCGAGATAGACCTTTCTAGGATACCGGCTACCAAACCCGCGCTACGCGGCTTTTTCTTTGACGCAGACGGCAACATTTGGGTCGAACCGGTGGTGGCCGCCGAACAGCAGGGCAGAGTCTTTGAGCTGTTCGATCCAGACGGACGATTCCTCGGCGAGATTCTATTGCCCTTCGAGCTACGGACCAGTCCCGTTCCCGTGTTTATGGGCGACTACATGTACGCGGTGACCCGCGACGAGCTTGACGTTCCGTATGTCGTCAAGGCCCGCCTGGGCCGGCCTGCGACTGACACCGGTGATCTCACGATTGGCGTGGAGGATCGTTAACGACGCGCCGCATCGCGTCGCGATCGTAAATGGTTGATACACAGTAACTTACAGCCTGGGTAGTCGTTGCTTTCCCCCTCGTAAGCGACTACATTTCACTGGCCTTTTTCCAATCACATTCCCAACGACCCCATGACTGCACCAACTCAGCGGGACCGTATTCTGCCGCGTCTTATCGAAGATGAGATGCGGGAGTCGTTCATCGATTATTCGATGAGCGTGATCGTCTCCCGTGCTCTTCCGGATGTGCGTGACGGGTTAAAACCGGTTCACCGGCGCATCCTCTATGCGATGAGCGAAATTGGGCTCGTGCCGGGCAGGCCATACAAGAAGTCCGCCACGGTCGTTGGCGACGTGCTCGGCAAGTATCACCCTCACGGCGATAGCGCTGTTTACGAGTCGCTTGTCCGAATGGTGCAATCTTTCTCACTCCGGTACCCGTTGGTCGATGGTCAGGGAAACTTCGGGTCCATCGACGGCGACCGGGCTGCCGCATACAGGTACACTGAGGCACGTCTTACGGCGTTGGCGGTTGAGCTTCTGGACGATATCGACAAGAATACCGTCCCATTTGTGCCGAACTATGACGACCGGTTGCAAGAGCCGACAGTTTTACCGTCGAAGGTCCCCAACCTCCTGATCAACGGTTCGTCGGGTATTGCGGTTGGGATGGCCACAAATGTCCCGCCGCACAATTTGGGCGAAGTAGCCGACGCCGTTGCGCAGCTAATTGACAATCCCACATGCGAGATTGCCGATCTCCGTAGGTCAATCAAGGGTCCTGACTTTCCCACCGGCGGGTTCATTTATGGTAGCCAGGGGATTCAGGATTGTTACGACACCGGGCGTGGGCGCATCGTGGTTCGTGCCCGTGCGCAGGTTGAAGAGAAACAGGGTGGCCGCGAACAGATCGTCATTACCGAGATTCCGTTTATGGTCAACAAGACCAGGCTCATTGAGCAGGTTGTCGAATCGGTGCGCTCCAAGAGAATCACCGACATCTCGGATATTCGTGACGAATCTGACCGCGACGGTATGCGGGTCGTCATTGAGTTGAAACGGGACGGGAACCCGAGCGTAGTCCTGAACCAGTTGTACAAAGGCACGCAGATGCAAACGACCTTTGGCGCCATCATGTTGGCGTTGGTCGATGGTGTGCCACGAGTTCTCAATCTCAAAGAAATCCTTCAACACTTCATCGATCACCGGCACCTGGTCATCGTGCGCCGGACCACATTCGATCTGGAGGCGGCGCAGGCGCGGGAACACATCCTCGAAGGTCTGAAGATCGCGGTCGATAACATTGATGAAGTTATCAAGATCATCCGCGGAGCATCTGATACAGCGTCGGCGAGCGCCGGACTCCAGGCGCGGTTTGATCTCTCAGAGAAACAGACGGAAGCCATTCTCAACATGCGGTTGGCACGACTGACCGCCCTGGAGATTGATAAACTCGATGATGAATTGAAGGAAGTGCGTGCGCTTATCAAAGAGCTAGAGAGTATCCTGGCCTCGGAGAGCAAGCGTATGGGGATTCTCAAGGATGAATTAAAAGACATCGTCAAGCGTTTCGGTGATGAACGTCGTACGGAGATTGTTGCGGATCAGAAGGACTTCTCTGTCGAGGATCTCATCGCCGACGAGGATATGGTCATCACCGTCTCCCACGCCGGTTACATCAAGCGAATTCCGGTATCGACCTACCGGCGACAACGTCGCGGTGGGCGGGGGCTCGCGGGGATGGGCACGAAAGAAGACGATTGGGTCGAGCATCTCTTTGTCGCCTCGACACACGATTATGTGCTCTTCTTCACAGACGCGGGCCGGGTCTATTGGTTAAAAGTGTATGACGTTCCGCAGGGAGGCAGGGCAGCCCGTGGTAGACCAATTGTCAACCTGCTCGGTCTCAAGTCGGGTGAACGAATAGCGGCCTTCTTGGGCGTGCGTGTCTTCTCGGATGATCAGTATCTGGTTTTCGCGACGGCCAAGGGGATTGTGAAAAAGACGGTCCTTTCGGCGTACGGGAACCCTCGTTCCACGGGGATCAACGCAATCAATGTCGAGAAGGGCGACGAACTCATTGATGTGCAGGTTACCGACGGATCAAATGACGTCGTACTGGCTACGAGCCATGGCATGTCCATTCGATTCCACGAGTCTGACGTCAGAGAGATGGGTAGGACGACGAGTGGCGTGCGGGGCGTACAGCTGGAGGGAGATGATCGTGTCATAGGGATGGTTGTCATCCGGCGTGACGCTACGCTTTTAGTGGTGAGCGAAAAGGGCATGGGCAAGCGGTCAAAGATCACCGACTACCGTGTCCAAAAACGGGGTGGGAAGGGTATCATCACACTCAAACGTACAGCGAAAACCGGGTCTATCGTTGCGCTCAAGGAAGTGGTGCCGGATGACGAGCTTATGATGATTACTCGGCAAGGTGTAATCATCCGAGTTCCCACGGGTGGCATACGGGTCATCGGACGAAATACACAGGGTGTGAAGGTCATGAACCTCGATGCAGGCGATGCGTTGGTGGACGTGGCACGAGTTGTGAATGAGGATGTGGACAATGGAGACGACATTTCGGTCGTTTCCGAAGGCCGCGATCAACGGGAAATGGATGTATAAATAGGGCGCGCCCCGGAGCGCACGTAGGGAGCGGTTCTCAACCCGAGAGCCGGGTTGCGCCGGAATACTTTCACTCAGATATGCACAACACGCACTTTTCATACGCCCATCCGGGTATCCGACTACGTCGCCGAGCTGAGGCCGTTACGTGACCGGTATTGATGACCGCAAAGCGGTAAAACCGGCAGCCCAAGATCCACCGGCAAAAGTTCTCCTTGCCGACGACGACCAAGGGCTCCTCCACACGTTGACGTGGATTTTACGCGATAAAGGGTATGAGGTTATCGCGTTGTCGGACGGCGAAGACCTGCTCCGCCGTTTGGAAGAGGAGGGACCGGACTTGTTGATGTTGGACATCATGATGCCCAAGGTCGATGGTCTGCAAATCCTTGAACAGGTTAAGCGTCTCGAACGGTGGCGTGACTTGCCTGTGCTGATGATCTCCTCCATGCAACCCGAGGAAGCTACGGTACGGTCCTTGGGTCTTGGCGCGGCGGACTTCATTCCCAAGCCGTTCCGCGTACGCGAGCTGTTAGCACGTGTGGAAGCTCGATTGAAGAACGCACTGGAATTGCGACGGGTGCGCGAGGAAGCAAACACTCGCGCGGAAGTCGTGGATATCCTGCACGAAGTGACTGAGTCCCTCAAACCTGACGAGATATACCATGTTCTTACACGGCGAGTGGCGCGTGCGTTGCATCTCTCCAAATGTGCCATCGTTTCCGCGCAGCCGGGAGAAAAGTACGGTGTGTTGGTAGCCGCGTCGGAAAACCCAATGTTGCGAAATCTTGAAATCCAATTGGCGCGGTACCCCGAAATCAGAACAGCGCTTGAGACACGTCAGACGGTGCTGGTGACTGACGTAAGCACTGACCCACTTTATGAAGGGGTTCGCGAAGAGTGGGCAAGTGAAGGAATAACGGTACCAACACGTTCGGCAATTGCGTTACCGTTTTTTATTAGATCGGAACTGGCGGGTGTCTTTTTTCTGCGAACAACTGGAGATGATCCCTCTCTCAACAAAGAGGACGCGGTGTTTGCGGATACGGTCATACGTGGCGCGGTCAGTGCAATTGAACGTGCGCACGATCTCGAAGCCGCCAAATCAGACAAAGAAAGATTCCGGTTCCTGGCGAGCACGGACCCACTTACGGGGTGCCTCAACCGACGCGCAATGCTTGACCGTTTGGAAGCGGAACTCGAACGTGCACGTCGTTATGATTTAGAGCTGACCGTCTTGATGATCGACTTGGATTGGTTCAAAGAGATCAACGATACGCGTGGTCACCTTGTCGGCGATGTCGTACTGCGAGAACTCGGTGAGCACTTGCGCCGCGAGGCTCGGTCCGTAGATATCGTGGCGAGGTACGGCGGCGAAGAGTTTACACTCGTCCTGCCCGAGACGTGTTTTGAAGGCGGCGCAGCGTTTGCGGAACGGATTCGAATACAGGTAGAAACGCATAACTTTGCTGTGGAAGGCGAGCCGATCCGTGCCACTGTATCCATTGGTGTCGCCACGTTCTCTGGACAAGAGGCTACCGTGGAGTCCATGATCGAGGAGGCTGACTCAGGTCTCTATCGGGCAAAACGGGAAGGTAGAAACTTGGTACGGAGTAAATGAGTACTAGACGTTGTCTGCGATGTCAGGCCGTTTACGAAGGTGATGCTCGATTTTGCCCCCGTGACGGCAGTCCGCTCGTCGAGGTCGCCGCGCGGCCCAAGAACGCGAACAAGGCGTCCAGCACCGCAGAAACTCAGGTTCGCAAGGCCGTAAAGCCAGCGCCAGGACCGTCGCTTGGTTCGGCTGCAACTCTTTCCGATCAAACCCTCGATAGACGGTACCAAGTCCTGAAACGGTTGGGCGAAGGCGGGATGTCCTTCGTGTATGAAGCACGCGACATCACGACGCAAGATATCGTTGCAGTGAAAGTGCTCAGCCCGAAGCTGGCAAAAGACAAAAACGCCGTGGAGAGACTCCGCCGCGAAGCCGGTTTGGCAATGAGGCTCGACCACCCGAATGCCTGTCCTATTCTGCGTTTTGGTGAGACGGAAGACGGACTGATCTACCTCGTGATGCCCTACCTCAAGGGCGATTTGTTATCCGACCTCGAGGCCCGTGTCGGTCCCATGGAGGCAAAGACGGGGGTGGATTACCTCGTGCAGATTTGCGCAGGTCTGAATCACGCCCACGGACTCAACATCATCCATCGTGACTTGAAGCCGGAAAACATCATGATGGTACCTGAAGGCAATACGCATCGTGCGGTCGTCATGGATTTTGGGCTTGCGAAGGACAACACGATTGGCGCCGGTTCGCAAAAACTCACGGCAACGGGAATCGTGCTCGGCACACCGGAGTTCATGAGCCCGGAGCAAGTGAGGGGAAAACAATTGGACCCCCGCAGTGACGTCTATGCGGTCGCCATAGTCGCGTTCGAAATGTTTACCGGTCAGTTGCCGTTCAATGGGCGTACGCCACAGGAAATGATGATTGCACGGCTCCGTGGCAAGCCGGTACCGCTGAGACGTTACCGACCAGATTTGAGTGTGCGGTTGGAAAAAGTTCTCGCCAAGTCGATGGACACGGACCCGGCAAGCAGGTATCCGGACATGATCGAGCTTGGTGAGGCATTTGCCCAGTCGCTCGAGCCGGAGGAAGGCGGACTCTTCGCGAAGTTACGCGGTACACTTAGGTAGTTTTTTTACGACTCTGGTCGTTCGAACTGCGCCTGCGGAATCTCCGGGTTTATCACAACATCATCAATCAGCAACGCTTTGGTGAGTTTCCCTGACTCGGTCATGTAGTCTCGCCGTGCCAGATACGGATACTGCATGCTTCCTGCCCGATCCGTCTGTCCCCAAAGAAACCGATTGTTGTCAGTGCGTCCTTCTTCGACGTAGTTTGCCTCAACCGGAAATCCTTTACCCGGTTCGAAGTAGTACGTGAATGCATCCTGATGCTCACCAACGCCCACTTCGAAGTTTACGCCAACCGTGTGGTATCCGTTTTCCGCTGTGGGTTGGGCCGGTGCATTGGGGTCTGCCCGCATCTCCATGCCGGGCCGGCTCGTCATACCGCGATATGTCAAGATTACGCCCGGATCGCGCAGTTTGTACGGAAGGCCCATCCAGTAAAACAGATCACGTGCGACGTACAAGGCCTCCCGAGCGTCCTTAGCGGTGTCCGGCAAGAAAACGCCATCCAGGGTGGCCCAGCTCGAGACACCATTGAATCCCTGTTCGATAAAACCGTATGTCTCCCAACGTTCGACGCGGGTCTCCTCGCCGTTCGGACCTTTCTTGATCCAGGCGTAACGCGGCCGATCTCTCTTCAACCTACCGGTAAGTGAATCATAGAGCAGTGTGGAGACCGTGAACGACGCCGACTGGAATTCATGATAACGGTCCATTCCACCGACGGAATCGATCCATAGCCCGACTAGCGAATCCGCGGTGCCTGCGCTGTCCGAGGAACTTGCCGGCTGAGTTGGCGGATTGGCCCGGAGGGCAAGAAATGCGACCGAGCTTGCAAGGGCGAAACCGGCCAGGACGATCGGCCATTTGACTCCGGCGCGAACTGGTTCACGTGTATTGTTCATTACTTGCTCAACGAAATGGATGTGCGGATATTACGGTCCCAGACTCGCTAGAGCAAACCCACTATATATGAAAAGGTTCCCCGCGTACGACCCGCCTGAATATCTGGATTGGCAGGCCGATCCGGAACTGGTCGAACAGTTCGGCCAAGTTTGGTCTCGGGTGTTGGAGCGCCGGTCGGTCGTCGAAGCGCTCTCGATGCACACGTGGTTAGAGCTATACCGAGGGATGCTGCGTACCAGATTGCACGACATCATGCTCAAACGGTGGGTCATGCAAGGGGTGATTTCCAAGGCGTGGTTGAGTACCGGTGAAGAGGCAACAACGGTTGGACCGGTCCACGCATTGGATCGTGATCGCGATGTGGTTGCACCGATGATTCGAAACGCCGGCGCCTGTTGTGAGATGGGCATGCCCGTCGCGGATATGTTGCGTGGTTACCTTGGATCGTACGATTCGCCCTCGAAGGGACGCGATGGCCATGTCGGGGCGTTTGACAAACGCATACTCCAACCAATCTCCAACATCGGTGACATTCCCCCAGTTGCCGGTGGCATAGCGCTTTACTTCAAGCTCCGACGCGTGGCTGCCGTCGTGCTCACATGGATAGGTGATGGGGCCACGAAGGCTGGTCCCGTGCATGAGGCGCTCAATTTCGCGGCAGTGAAGCAACTACCGATGATCTTCATCGTTCAGAACAACCAGGTTGCGCTCGGTACCCGGGTCAACGTCAGCCATCTTCCGGCGGGATTCGATGATTTACACGAAGCTTACGGGATGAAGGGTTGGTCGTTCGATGGAAACAATGTGTTAGATGCGTTCGCGGCCACGAGAGTGGCGGCAGATATCTGCAGAAAAGGCGAAGGTCCGGTTCTTTTGTCCGCAACGACATTCCGAATGGGTGGTCACGCCACACATGATGAGCGGGAAGCTCGTGCGGTGGTCCCGGCGGCGGAGTTTGCCTACTGGGGCAAGCGAGATCCCATTGGCCTGTTCGAAGCCTATTTGTTGCATCATGGCGTAACCCCCGATCGTCTCGCGACGATCGAGCAACTCATTGTCGATGAGGTAAATGTTGCGGGAGAAGAAGCACTTGCGAGTCGTGCGAACCATGAACCGGCGCCCGAATCAGCTATGGAAGACGTATACGCCGAACCGATTGAGTAGAGGTGGGAGGCCGGG
>JAZDDC010000642.1:0-4418 GCA_036679565.1 Gemmatimonadota bacterium | reverse complement strand
GGGTGTTAGGTTCGATCCTCGGCATGCTGGAATCCGGTGTAACGCACATTGCCGTTGCCACAGACCACGTCATTGAATCGTTCCGTAATGACCTGTGGCCAGGATACAAAGACGGCTCGGGGATCGATCCGGCGTTATTTTCCCAGTTCGTCCTGATGGAGGAAGCTCTCGAGGCTTTGGGAGTCCGCGTATGGCCCATGGTCGAGTTCGAGGCAGACGACGGATTGGCGGCGGGCGCTGCCATCGCGGCGGCTGACAAGAATGTAACCCAGGTCGTCATCTGCACACCGGACAAAGACCTGGCACAATGTGTAGTGGGACAACGAATCGTCCAGCTTGACCGCCGGCGTCGAGTGCTCATGGATGCGGCTGCCGTACGTGAAAAATTCGGCGTGGATCCGGAGTCGATACCCGACTATCTAGCCCTGGTCGGCGACAGCTCCGACGGCTTTCCCGGCGTCCCGCGTTGGGGCGCTAAATCGACCGCCATCGTGCTCGGGAAACATCGGTACCTCCAAGACATCCCTTCACTTGCAAGGGATTGGGGAGTCACGGTCCGCGGTGGCGAAACGCTGGCAGCAAACCTACGGGAACACATGGGCGACGCGTTGTTGTTCCGCACGTTAGCCACATTACGACGCGATGCGCCGGTCAGTGAAAATGTCAGTGACCTGGAATGGAAGGGCCCACAACCGCAGCTAGCCGACTTGAGCGCGATGCTGGCCAGACCCGATTTTGCTGACCGCGCCGAACGAGCAATGGATGCAAAGGGCGTGGCACCACCCATCGCATGACAACGAGGGATAATGTCTTGGCGCCGACAGAAACCAATGAAGTGATCCGTTCCTCAGACGTGATGCGCATGTTTATCCAGGCAGTGGCCCTTCTGGTGATTCCCGGTACGCTCGCGTGGCCAATATCGGCGCAACAGCAAGTCCGGGTAACCATCACCGGGGTCGTCCAGGATGTCGAAACAGGCACCCCATTGGCCACTGCGAGTATCGAACTGAATGGACGCTCCGTTGGCGCAACCGACCAGAGCGGATTTTTTCGGATAGAGGCGGCGCTGACCGCGGGTTCAACACACCGCTTGGTGGCGACGCGAATCGGATACCAACAGGTCCAATGGGATTTTATTGTCGAGGCCGGCACCCCAACCGTCGAGGTTGTTCTTGAGCTAGTACCCGTGCCGGTACAACTTCCGGACATCAACATTGAGGGCGAAGCAGAGCTGATGTCCGTGGCCAACCTGGCAGGCTTTGATCGACGCCGCCAGAACTCGCCGGGACATTTTTTCACACGAGAGGATATCCAACGAATCGGCGCGCTGCGATTGACCGAAATCGTGCGCCGCGTGCCAGGGTCTGTCATCTACAGTCCCGACAACGTATTCGTCGATATTTCGAATCCCACGTCCGCAGGCGGCGCTCAGGAGCAGCGTACCTCCATCACATTTCAACGTTCAGGATTTTCCCGGGGCGCTCCCTGCGAGGCCCTGGTTTTCGTGAACGACGTCCAAGTTCGCGATAACAACATCGATTGGCTGGTGGACGCGCGGTCGATCGTCGCCATGGAAGTGTATACCGGTACGTCACAAATTCCGGGTGAGTACAACAAGATGGGAGCGGATTGCGGCGTCGTGGTTGTTTGGACGGACGCCCCGACACGCCGACGGGGGCCGGGATTCGCCACCGGGTTCGAAGTCGGTTGGACATTTACCGCACGCATGCGAGGCGGGTTCGAAGGAGAACGCTTTGGGATTCAGATGATGGTACCCCTATTTGGTGCCGTCGAGTTTCACCCGAGCTTTCATCTGATCGTCGGTAACTCACGACAGGGAGACGCCGGTTGGCAATTACTGACCGCGTTGAAGGCAAGACCATTTGGTCCTACGACACCGTGGTACCTCGGAACTGGCATCACCGTCGTGAAGAACAGAACTTCGTTCTTCGATTCGGGGAGGTTGACAAACGAGGACACCGAATTCATGCCAGTGGGGCTTACGGGCATGTCGCTTCCCCTTGGTCCCATCAGGCCGTTCATCGAATTCCAGCTACTCGATCCTTTTGGCGACCAGGACGGTTACATTGCCACCGGCTTGACCGTCTTACAACGCTAACCGTCCTACGGGATCCTCAACTGCACCGCATGTTCTTTACGTTCCCATCCGGTGTCTGGATATTCGTACACCATTCGGATGGGATAGCTGCCCGCCGCTAGACCGGTCACCCGTGCTTCATAGGCAAATAACCCAAGCACCTGAACGCAAATTGTTGGTTGACTACGAGCCGTAACGGTGAGTGTCAGATTGTGGCCGTCCGCTTCAATTGCAGCATCAATCGTATAGCACGGATTGGGTGTCGAAATGACACCGGACACCACCGCGTTGTCCACCGAAGCGCTCGTGATGGTTGGAACCTGATCACTACTCCCCGTCGTCGTTGGCTCAATCGAAAGTTCAACCTTAGGTTGTACGGATTGAGTCACCGAAGCACCAGAACAAGAAAAGAGGGGAAAGAAGACAAGAACCAGACCGCAAAGCCATGAACTTGGCCAGGCCGGACGCAAACTGGTGACTTGTTGCATTGTGTACTCCCGGGCTCATACTGGTACGCCGGATCTATATCACATCCCGGCGAGGCGCGCTGTCTTAACTTTCGGTGCTGCAGACATAATGACGCCGGGTCCTGACTCCGGCAAATCACGAAGCGTATCTACAGTGGGGAATTAGCTCCCATACGGAAATTCGGCTGGGCGGCCTCAATTTCAGGCAATGCCTTGAAACGTTCAATCAGCTCGAGCGTGCCTACATCCCAGTCAATGGAGAGCATGAGGTGTCCATCATCAACGGTGTATTGCAAGCGAAGACCAACCGCCGTACTCCACCGGTCCATCAAACTGGGCAACCCCCGTCCGCGTCGCCGGTTGATAACGCGATCAAGCCCGCTACCTTCCTCCGCGTTGACAGTATACTGGACAGTCGCGTTGGCATCGGTGAGGACAACGACGGTCACAGCTTGCACACCATCTTGAGACAAAAGGACCGATTGCACATGATCCGGCAACCTGTCGCGGTCAACGTCCAGCGTAAGCCAATAGCCACTTCCCAACTGGTGCAGACGCAACGGCACACCGGCGCGCACACTCAGTTCGGCGGTTACATTATCGAGTCCGCCGAGGTCCAGGGGTACGGTCTGGCTGACCTGCGCGACCGTCTCGCGCTGCGGTGTTCCCTCCGAAAATCGCGTCAAGACTTGTCCGGGGAAGAAGCTGGGTTGTTGCGCGAAGACGGCACTCATTGTTAAGCAGCTGGCCACAGTTAGCAGTTGGACGGCTCGAATTGTTATGGACATAAGAAAACTCACTTTGAAAACACTTTTACTCCAAGGAAGGAGAACCGCAATGAAGGCAAGGGTATCTGCGTTACTCTTCACGCTGGCCATCAGTGGTCTGCCAAGCCTTGCGGCGCAAGACATCTTCGAGAATCTACCGGATACGGCAGCATATGTTCCCGGGCAGATCATCGTCAAGACACGGAACAACGCCGCAATGTCGAATCAGGACCTGGGCAGAATGGGACTCGATCAGGCAAGCCGTCAACTATCCGGCGGTGCGTTCCTGCACCAAATCCCAACCGCGACTTTGGGTGCATTGTCACTGGCAGACCAGTACACGGCGACCACTGACATGGTGGCTCAGCTGAGCGCCGATCCGAACGTGGAGTATGCGCACCTGAATTACCGGGTGTACATCGGGGGTAACGTCCCGCTCGTTCAGGATGTCACCCCGAATGATACTCGGTACGGCGAACAATGGCATTATTTCAATAACGGAACCGCGGCGGGCCAATCTCGGGGCGGTATTGGGTTGCCCACAGCCTGGACTCAAGGCACGGGCGCCGTCTCTTCCCTCGTCGGCATCCTAGACACCGGCATTCTACCAAATCACGTAGACATCGCAGGTTCCGGAAACGTGCTGCCCGGGTTCGACATGATCACCGATCCCGCTACGGCAAATGACGGCGATGGACGCGATTCCGACGCCACCGACACCGGCGATGCAAACTCCACTGGCGAATGTGGTGGCGCCCCGGCTCGGGGTAGCAGTTGGCACGGCACACACGTCGCCGGAACGGTCGGAGCGGTCCAGTCCAACAACGGCACTGGAGTGGCCGGTGTCAATTGGAACGTCGGCATCGTGCCTGTCCGTGTTCTGGGCAAATGTGGCGGTACGCTGGCGGACATCAACGACGGTATCCGTTGGGCTGCCGGCCTGCCGGTTCCGGGCGTTCCCACCAACACAAACCCGGTTCGTATCATTAGCATGAGCCTTGGCGCAGCCGGACTCCAATGTTCTGCCGTACCATCCACGCAGTCCGCCATTGATGATGCAATCGCCGCCGGTGTCATGGTGGTTGT
>JAZDDC010000641.1:0-5421 GCA_036679565.1 Gemmatimonadota bacterium | reverse complement strand
TCGTCGCGGCGCGCGAGACTTCGTCGCGCGGCTCGATGGGGCACAGGAGGTGCCGGCCGTCGTAACGAGTGGAACCGGCGTTGCCAGATTCACGCTCAATCGACATGGCAAGAGATTGGGCTTTGCGGTTTACGTCGCGAACGCACCGGCCATTGTGCAGGCCCATATACATTTGGGTCCTCGCGGTGAGAACGGGCCAGTCGTGGCGTTCTTGTTCGGACCTGCGGATCCCTCGGTCAATGTTGACGGTCTCCTGGCGCGTGGTTGGTTGACCGACGATGAAGTGAGCGAGCAAGATGGGTTTGATGGTACGGTCCGAGAACTCGTTAGGCGGATGCGGAATGGGCTGGCATATGTGAACGTACATTCCGAGGCCAATCCGTCGGGCGAAGTCCGGGGACAAATCGAGCGGAAAAGAAGAGGCGAACGGTTCTACATCGTCAAGCTAGAAAACTTGACCAAGAGCCAGCCCTTTTCGCCGGGGGCCATTGCGAGTCACGAGGCCCATCCAAAACACGCGTATGCGCGATATCGAGACGCCGGTGTGCTGTTTGAGGTTGGCGAAAAGGCGTCAGAGGGGATTCGACTGATTGCAGAGAATGGCGATCCGAGTACAGCGGTTGCCGAACTCGTAGCGAATGATCGTGTCCAACAGGCTTTTGCCACGCCAAGACCGGTAGGTTGTATTGGTTGCGGTGGACCGTTTTCGAATACGCTCACCACGCTCATCGAGGCGAAGCAAGGACACAATCGTTTGTCGCTCGCCGTCATGCATATTTGTACGAACGACGGGTTCACGGGTCTGAATAGCGCGCGGTTGCCGTACGGCTATCGAGCCAGGACGTTTTACGCACGCGGCTACGACTCCGGCACCGAGGCAAACGACGAATTGTACACGAGCATCGTCGATCCATGCGGTGGTATCGGTCCGGTTGCGGTGGCCGGTGATGGAGAGAACAACCGTACAGCTACGGACGACGTGATTCGTCATCATCCGGGCATCCAGGGCGGCGCAGATCTCGACCCTGACGTATATGGTTGGTATGATCCGGTATTGAAAGTGCGGGTGAAGCAGATTCGTTAGGCGAAAGAAGGCCTATCGGTAACAAGCAAGACGGGCCTCTGCATGAATGCGGAGGCCCGTTTGCATGGCGTGCCTCGTTGCCAGAAGCCATGAAAAGACCTTCATGAGGCATCCGTTGCTAGTTCAAGGGAGGGTGTTGCAGCTAGGGCGGCCACGAAGCCCACATTGGAGGCGTTCGGATGGGATCGCGTCGCCTTCCTCATGGCGGGCTGTTTGTTGCGAGCGCATTCACACTAGTGATGACGCACGAAAGTGAAACCCCGAACAAGGGAGAATAGCCAATGCGAAGAACGACATTGCCACCTAGGCAGGATGAGGCTGTTACATGGAGGGGATGACGGGCGGAAGCAATGCGGTCCCGAGCGCCCGAACGATGCATGCGATTGTTAGACCGCTTGGCGCGACCGTCAGTTCGGCCGATATCCGACGAATAGCATGACTTGAGCGCCAGCATCGATTGTTGGTGACCAGCGATCGAGGCGCCGCCACCGCCCGTTGATCGACCATGAGCCAACGGCGGTTTGGAACACGACGCCGGCCCCGGCCTGCGGTGCCAAAAAACTGGGGCGGGCACCCACCGCGCTGGTATTGAAGCTCTGACCGAGGGCCACGCCCCCTTCCACGAACGGGCGTATGCGAGTCGAAAGCAGCGGATGTATGCGCACCACGGCGTTTAAGTAGGCAACCGTCTCGCCATCTGGCCGTGTCAGGCACTGGTTGGTTGGTGCGACTGGGGCACAGGTCAGGAGCGTCCCGTAGACGTGCGTCCCAAGCAAGTCGACGCTTGGGCTGAAGGTGATCCGCCGCGACAACGCCATCGGGAGTGACACTCCGACCACCCAACCCAGTTCCGAGGTGTGCGGGGTCTCCTGCACGACCAGCCCGAAGTGCGCCGCTGGCATCCGTCCCTGCGCCTCAACACCCGCTGATCCTACCGAGGCATAGCCCACGCTCATCAAGCAGCCGACCGTTAGCCGACTCGCCGTTCTGGTCCGAAACATTGTGACCCTCTTTCTCAAGCGGTCTAACACTGTCGTCCATCAGTCTGTGGGCAACTTCTTAAGATGCGCATCGACATGCGAAACGTTACACGCCCTGTCCACTCACACAAATCAACTGCGCGCACAATATGAGTCATAATAGATACCCGCAAACCCCCGGTACTTCGTCACTTAAAGCAACCATCCGATCATCGATCGTCTGGTGCCGGTTCCCGCGTTCCAAACTGAACTCCGGTTGGTCCGGCGCGGATGGGCCCCACTATGTTGCATACTTACTCCTCGTGTTTGGGTCCATCGTGACCAAGTTTGCGCGTCTGACGTCCCCAAACGTGGCGCGCTGCGAAAACACACCACCACATGTGACCCCCGGCGTCCTTGCTTCTTCTCTCCGTCTGATCGCGGTTCAGCGCGCCTGCCGCATAGCCAGTACATTGACACATTCCTGGGCATAAGGCACTCCGCTGAGATGCAGATCAGGCCCTTAACGTTACACGGGTCATGGGTCTGGCCCAAGAACAGTGGGGGAGGGGGATCGGGCCCGTTGGTTCAGAACGATTACACGTAATCTTGGATATGCCTAACACCATACGTCCATCAGCTGCGGGCGACTCGCCGAGAGTCGCTCGCGCCTCTTGGCCGTTATACCGCGCCCGCGGCGCGCACAAATCAATCGCTTCCTCTGAAAACGACAGTGCCCGCCAGTCTGCATGGACTTGTTAGGCAACGCACTAGCTCGACGGCGGTGCTGACTCCATGTGGCGCTCCAACGCCACACGAAACTGACGCACCGTAGGCCCAATCAGCGGACGGTACACCAATCGATACATCCAACCTGGCAGTCCACGACCCCGTTCCTCCAACTGGACCCGAGCCCGGGGATGATCCATGAACCGAAACCCGGCCGGGCGGTATCGGCGTGAGTCAGGCCAAAACTCGATCGCTCGAAGATGCTTGGCGTTCTTATAACCATAGTGCGCCGGTGCCACGAGACGCATGGGCGCTCCGTGCGCTATCGACAGGGGCTCGTTCGCCAACCGGTCCGCGAGCAGTACATCGGGCATCAAAAGATCCTCGAGTGGCAGGCCTACGCGGTACCCGTCTTGGCAGCGTAACACCACAAACGTAACCGCCGCCGCAGGGCGTGCACGTGGTACCACAAGCCGCTCATAGAAATCGGCAAAACGGAACCCGCTCCAACGCAGACTGCAACTACTCCACGTGGTCACGCAATGAAAGTCACTGGTCTGTTCTACGCGTGGCAATGCGTCAAAGTCGGCCGCCACTGTTGCGAACGGGTTTTGTACGTCGCCATCGATTGCCACGGTCATACAGTCCGGGTTGTCTGGAAATCGACCTGCGTATTTGTCCAGACCAAACCGGGGGAAATCGGTTCGTTCCTTTTGACCGGGAGGTAGCGGGAGTCGCGTCATCCGTGAGAATTATCTCGACCCGTACCGGCGCAGGATAGGCGCCAACGGCACGCGGCGAAACTGCGAATTCGCGCGGTAATAAAAATCACTGCCGTCGGACGACACCGCAGGTCCGTAGTCGGGCGCATCGGTGTTCAGTTCTTCAAGCGCCACCGGTGTCGACCACGTACCTGCCTCACGAAACGAAATGTAAAGGTCCACCGTTTCGCTCCAACCAATCTCGTCATCCCAACGAGTGAAAATAAGATAGGATCCATCAGGTGAGATCCATGGATCCCCCTCACCCCATCGATCGGTCGAGACCGGGTGTCGATTCGGCGCCGAAAACGCCCCGTCTTGGTAGCGGCTTTCGTAGAGGTCATACGTAGGTTCCTCGTCGGCACCAGGGCGCCCGCGGACGAACACGAGCCTGCGATCGGCGGTCAGTGTACCATATGACTCTTCGTGTTCGAAGCTCGTGATGGATTCGATCCGTATGGGTGGCATCCACCCGTTCTCGCCGCGCTGCGACATCCAGAGGTCATTGGCATCTGGCATCCGTCCGTCTGCATAGGGACGTCGTGAGTTGAAGACCATCAGTGTCCCGTCGGCCGTCACGGCAGGCTCGTAGTCATCATAAATGCCTGAGATGGAGAGAAGCTGGGGTTCCGTCCAACCGCTACCGTTTCGCCGGGCGGAGAAGAGTCCGGTTTCAGGAGCTGTTTCGGATGGAGTTCCGCGGTGCGCGAGCACCTCCCGGTAGAGCAGCGCAAAGTGCATGATCTGGTCATCCGGTGAGAACGCGATGCTGTTGATCAGGCGGTACGCCCGTGTCTCGTACGGAACGAAGGAAAACTCTTCCTGAGCCACACCAGGCGCGCAGTGCACAGCGACTCCTTCCAGCGGTGTGCGATATATGTCGCCAGGCGGCCGAACAAATTCGGCCACGGGGTCTGCGACACCGGGGCGCTCGGACGTGAAGTACAACTGATCCGCCGCGAATCCCGGCGCGAAGTCGGCAAATGGCGAGTTGATCAACCCGGGGAGCCGGATCGGCGCGCTCCAGCCCGAACCTTCTCGGCAGGAGACATAGAGGTCGGACGGCTCGTCGTGACCAGCGCGTGCAAATACGATCAGGTTCCCATCCGGACTGATGGCTGGGTTGGAGCCATCCTCGATCTGACCGAACCGAATCGTAGATTACGCTCACGCCGTTGCGGGTTGAGCTAAACACCATCGTGCCGTCCAAGGCAAACGTGTTGAATACCTCGCTCGAGTCCGAGTTGATGCGCCGGGGCAGGGCGGTGGGACTACTCCACTCGTCGCCTGTCCGCTCGACGAACCAGAGGTTGAGGTTTCCGTCTGGTGAGCCTTCCAACGGGAGGTTCGATGAGAAGTAGAGCCGCGTACCTGTTTCGTCCATGAAAGGATCGATGGCCCAAATCCCCTCGGTGGGGCCGAATGGTTGTGGCGATCCCCACGCTTCACCGGGTCGCGTAGAGTAGAGTAGTGCAATCTCCGAACGATCAGCCGACGTCCTGTTGAAGAACAGCGTGTCGCCGGACGGCGACAGCGATGTCGCGAACTCTGGTGCCATTGTCGAGATGATCCCGGCACCAACAAGTTGGACCGGGGCTTCTCCGACTTGCGCGTGATCATTGATCGGCGCGCGAGGTTCACAACCGATCCCAAACGTCACAGTCAGGCCCAAAGCGTACGTGAGTCGATCGCTCACAATCTTCGGCACGGGATCACCCACCCCACGGTGGGGGCGGCGTCTCGACCGGTTGCCGCAGATCGAACTCAGCCCGAAACCGTCGGGCGGCCCCTTCCCGTCGAAGTGCGTATGTGAACTGACGGTTCGGTTCGATCTCGATTGCCCAGACATTGGAACTCGCCGCCGGAACGAGGTCAGCGGTTAACGAAT
>JAZDDC010000640.1:0-9389 GCA_036679565.1 Gemmatimonadota bacterium | reverse complement strand
CATAGGGCTCGGACTCGTTTTGCTTTCCGCGTACAAAGCGAAGCTAAAAGCGGGTGCTCCAGAATCTGTTGACCAATTGCGTGAAGAAATGCATCAATCTCTTTCGCAACAAGCCGCCGAAATCGATGATCTAAACGAGCGACTTGACTTCACCGAGCGGCTCTTGACCAAAGGCCCACCCCGTCACGTAAAGGAGACAACACCCATCACCTGACCATCGAGCACGACGCCACCGACGGCTCGCATGATACATCACATCAGAAGTCGCCCTACCGACTCGTCCCAATCACATCCGCAAATTCTTTGCGCAGACGGGCCAACCCATCCCGTTGCGCGACCGTCGGACCGAAATAGGAACCGCCACGGAAACCTCGACCGGCTACATCCAAAAACCGCAACTGCCGCCTAACCGTCGTCGCTCGATCTTGCGGTATCCGGCCATCTGCCAGTGCAGATTGGATTTCACTCAGCGCAATGAGATAGCGCTCTCGAGTTCTATATTGACTATCCGTTATCGGTAACGCGGGATCGCCACGCACTTGAAAAGTTTGGATCGACGTTACTCCGCGAGCTTCCAGTTCAACGGTATACATTCCCGGCGATACGGACGCCGCCCGTCGTTCCAGCGTCCTCGGTACCCGACTCGTATCCAACGGCCGCCATTGATCCATATCTTCTGAGAAGTCCCACTGGAGATCCCAGGTCACCCGATGAATCCCGGGTGTCGCTGGCACTTCCATCTGTTGCACTTCATGCCCCATGGCATTGGCGATGCGAAGTGTGGCATTTCCGGACCCCGCTGCCAAGCGATACGTGATGTTCACACCGTCCGGCGGGTTCTCTCCGGCAAAGTCCGCTTGGCCACGATACGACGTGTCTTTCCAATAGTTTTTGAGGGTTCCGCGAGGAATCGTGAACAGTTGCGCGACGGCCGCTTTTTCTTCGGCCATCTCGGCCAACGGTTGTGTATCGTCTAAGATGTAAATACTTCGTCCGTGCGTGCCGGCAATGAGATCCTTGTCTCGTGGGTGTATGACCAAGTCGTCGTAGTGCGTGGTTGGGAAATTGGTCATCCGGACCCAGCTGCCACCCGTGTCGAACGACGCAAAAAGGCCATGTTCGGTACCGAGGAAAAGTAAATCGGCATTGTCGGGATGTTCTATAATGACATTGACCGATCCGGTGGGAAGGTTGCTCGTGATCTCCTCCCACGTCCCGCCAAAATCGACGGTCCGGAACACGTACGGATTGAAGTCACCATCTCGATGCGCATCCAAGGTCACGTACGCCACACCCTCGCCACGTCGCGATCCCAAAACACGGCTGGGGTACGTTCCCTGAAGTCGCGGTGGGAGATTACGCGATACTTCGGTCCACGTCTGACCCTGATCACGCGATACCTGAATGTTGCCATCATCAATACCCACCCACAGTACCGCGGGGTCGAGCGGCGATTCTGCAAGTGTCACAGACTCTCCGTAACTACCGGTGCCATCATTTCGGGAAACGGTGATGTTTGCGCCACGCACACCCATCAACTCCAATGCATCTCGATCGGTTTGTTTTGTGAGATCCATCGTGCGTTCCCAACTCTCACCACGATTTCTCGAAATGAAGAGTCGGTTGCCCGCAACGTAAACGACACGTGGGTCATGCTTGGAAACCAGACTGGGCGATGTCCAATCAAAACGATACCGTTCACCGGCCGGCGGTTGTGGGGTGATAGTGAGGGCGTCACCAGTTTCGGTATCCAGTCGCGAATAGTTGCCACCGTTCGATGCGTTGTACAAATAGCGATGGTCTTCGGAATCGACTTGTTGATACATCCCGTCGCCGAAACCTGTTTGGCGCCAGTCATCGTTGATGATCCCCTCCCAGTGTCGGCTTTCGGAAGGCCCCATGAACGAATGGTTGTCCTGCATGCCACCATACACCCAATACGGATCGCGCATGTCCACGCCAATCGCATAAAACTGCGCAATGTTGAAGTTGTTTAGCTTGCGATAGTTTTGGCCGCCGTCGTAGGTCTCGTGCAGTCCGGCGTCACCGGCCAGATAGAAGTGTTCGGGGTCGTGGGGATCCAACCACATGGTATGCATGTCCGAATGCACACCGACATCATATGTGGGTTGTGCGTTGATTCGCTCCCATGTCCGCCCACCATCACGGCTTTTCATCGTAGTCGTCGCTGCCGTGTATACGAGATCGGGGTCGTTGGGATCAATGAAGATGTGCGAGTCTTCCGTCCGATAGGTCCCTTGGTTCGCACTGGGACGTGGTCGCTGAAAACCGCCCGGTTCGCCACTCTGCGTGGACTGCGTAGGCCGACCGTATTCAATGAGTGCGTTCAACACCCTCGGATTAGAATGTGAGATGGCTAAGCCAATCCGCCCCTTATCCCCACCGGGGATACCCTCGGTAAGTTCCGACCAAGTGTCTCCGCCATCTTCTGTTTTGTAAATACCACTTCCCGGACCACCACCATTGAAACCCCATGTTCTTCTGAGCCTTTGATACATCGCGGCGTATAGGATACTTGGATTGGTCAGGTCGATGACCATGTCCACCGCTCCCGTATACGCATCCACGTACAAGATCTTTTGCCACGACCGTCCACCATTCGTACTGCGGAACACACCCCGTTCCTCGCTGGCCGCCCAGAGATTGCCAAGCGCTGCAACGTAGACGATGTCCGGATTGGTCGGATGAATTCTCACCTTGCCGATATGGCGGGTCTCAACGAGGCCGAGGTGACGCCACGTCTCGCCACCGTCATCCGAACGATAAACGCCGTTACCCCACGAGCTGCTCTGGCGGTTATTTTGTTCGCCGGTACCCGCGTAGACGATCTGGGGATCGGAGGGCGAAATAGCCACGTCGCCAAACGTACTAACCGGCATGAACTCGAAAACGTTGGTCCAGGTATGGCCGCGATTGGTAGTCTTCCACAGCCCGCCAGACGCCGTTGCCACGAAGATCGTGGATGGATCGCTGGCAAGCGCCTCAACATCATGCACCCGACCACCCGTAACCGCCGGTCCAATACTCCGGGGACGGAAGACAAGCAGATCCTCCTCGGTAACGGTGGATGTCTGCGCACTGACGTCAGTCGTGAGGTTGGCGGCCACCAACATCCCAAATGTGGCCAGGAGTCTAGCGGTTGACGTGGGCATCCATGATCTCCTTAGACAGGTCGTGCCCCAAGAACCGGGCGGGAAGCACGGGAATCGTACGGGTAGCCCGCACGCGCGGCAAGGCTTTTGCTTCACGTTACGTATCGATTTCGAAGGTCGAGAATCACCCGGGATAGCCCCGACGTAACGTATTCCACCTAATGGGGATGTAACGCCGGAGACCAAAGGAGCATCAGAAGTTGTCGATGTTAGTTCGCAGCAGCGTGGGGAAAACGCAGCAGTCACTCATGAGCCCACCGACACTACCGATAATCAGACCGTGCCGTAGGCGCCGCATCTGCACCATCTACTGTACAGAGGCCTGATGGAGATCTAACTGGTCGAGATGAATCAATGATTAGAGGTGCGCAAAAAATCATGGAAGACGGCGTCAAATACACCGCGGAGATGGTCCGTGACTTTCCTGACGACGGCAACCGGTACGAAACGGTCCACGGCAATTTGTTGGTTACTCCAACACAACGCCCGTGGCACCAGATTGTGCTAAGCAGACTCAACACAATTTTAACCGATTACGTGAACCGGCACGAGATTGGCTACCCCCTGCAATCACCCGCCGACATCTCTTGGGCAGGAGATATCCTTGTGCAGCCCGACATATTTGTTGTCGATCTCGACGAAGCAATGACGTACGATTGGTCTCTGATGAGGACCCTCTTGTTCGTTGGAGAAGTCATCAGCGAAACCACCGCGCAAGCCGATAGGATTACAAAGCGGCGTGTGTATCAGGCGGCGGGCGTCACTACGTACTGGGTGATTGATCCAAATCAGAAGTTCGTCGAAATTTGGGTGCCCGATGCTACCGTCCCGACTGTCGAGAAAAAGGCGGTCGAGTGGCACCCCGCCAACGCACCTGAATCCATGGCCATCGACCTTCGCGAGTTATTCAGTCCTTTGTAAGAATATCCATGTGCCCCACCCGCCGTTGTAGATGGTCAACGGCCGCCATCAATGCAACGACCGCACCGGACGGACGACCGCCACGTGTCGTTCGGCATCAAAGCCTCAGGCTCTGACACGCCACGCATAGCAACGCATTTCAGTCTCATTGGAGTGTATTCTTAGTGAGACCATTTTGCCCAAACCGCTTGACCACTGCGGTACGGTTCCCTATAACCGGGGTTCTCCAAAGTTCTCGATGTAATCCAATCAGGGAGAAAAAGACATGTCGTCTATGCACCGTCTTACGAAGCCAGCCACTTACCTGGCCCCAATTGCAGCGCTCGTATTCTGCGCTCCCGGCATAACCGCCCAGGGGACCCGATTCCTACGCGACCCCGATGTGGGACCCAATCACGTCGTGTTCGTTCACGCCAACGACCTGTGGCTCGCGCCACGAAACGGCGGAGACGCATTGCGTTTGACCAGTGGCGAAGGCGCTGAAACCGACCCGGTCTTCTCGCCCGATGGTCAATCGATCGCTTTTACGGGTCAGTACGGCGGTAACGCGGATGTGTACGTGGTCGCAGCAACCGGCGGAGAGCCCCGACGATTGACGTGGCACCCGGGCCAAGATGTCGCTCAAGGCTGGACCCCTGACGGAAAAATTCTGTTTCGATCCGGACGGGATGGTCGACCCACACGTCTGTGGCGTTTTTTCACGGTCGGAACCGAGGGCGGGTTACCTACCCCCCTCGACGCGCCCCAAGCGTATCACGGGGAAATGAGTGCCGACGGCGCGTGGCTGGCGTATCAGGAGATCGGGTATTGGGATCCCGAATGGCGGAACTACAGGGGAGGTCAGGCACAACCCGTAAGCGTCGTTTCGACGAGCACATGGGATCGCGTAACACCCACGACAGAAGGCGAACGACACATGGCCCCCGTGTGGATGGACGGGGTGGTCTACTATATGTCCGAACGTGATTGGGCGAGTAACGTGTGGTCGTACGACCCGGCAACACAACAAGAGCGACAACTTACCCAACACGCGGATTTCGACGTGAAGAGTTTAGGCGCGGGGCATGGGACCATCGTGTACGAACAGGGTGGTTACCTACACGCACTTAACCCGGCGACCGGTGTAAACCGTCAACTTGTGATCCGCGTTGCCCGCGACTTGAATTGGGCGCGCACACGTTGGGTGGACGTACCCGCCAACGGGCTCCGGGACGCCCGCCTCTCGCCGACCGGAAAACGCGCGTTGTTTGAGCATCGTGGCGACCTCTTCACCGTACCACTGGAGAATGGCAGCTGGCGAAATATCACGCGAACATCGGGTATCGCCGACCGCCATGCGGTGTGGTCGCCGGACGGTGAGCGCATTGCGTGGTTCAACGACGAGGGTGGCGAGTACGGATTGATCATCGCCGACCAAAACGGAACGGCAAAACGGCGAATCGACCTTCCGAACCCAACGTTCTTCTTCGTTCCCACCTGGTCTCCCGACGGTTCGCAGCTTGCGTTCACAGACACGGATTATCGTATCTTGGTCTTGAACCTGGATACCGAAGAGTTGATCCACGTTGATACAGACGGGTACGCTCATCCGCAACGTACAATGAACCCGGTGTGGTCCACCGACTCTCGCTGGATTGCGTACGCGCGCCGGTTAGACAATCAACTACGCGCGATTTTCGTATTCGACACGCAAAGCGGAGAGACACACCAAATCACGGACGGGATGGCCGACGCGATAACACCCGTATGGGACCTGTCCGGCAAGTACCTGTATTTCCTGGCCTCAACAGACTACGCCTTGAATACCGGCTGGTTGGACATGACGTCGTATGACCGTCCGGTAACACGCGCGGTGTATGTTGCTCTGTTGCAAGCAGCCGGCCAATCGCCGTTTCTTGCGCGCAGTGACGAAGAAGCGACGGACGTCGATAACACGAACGGGGGAGATGAAGACGACGAGGGTGATCAAGATGATGCGAGCGAAGTTATCATCGACTTCAACGGCATCCAGCGACGCATCGTCGATGCCCCGAACATGCCCCTGCGCAACTACACCGATTTGGTTC
Source organism: Gemmatimonadota bacterium (assembly GCA_036679565.1). Lineage (GTDB taxonomy): Bacteria > Gemmatimonadota > Gemmatimonadetes > Gemmatimonadales > GWC2-71-9 > JAZDDC01. Next base: position 3,229 of record JAZDDC010000640.1, on the reverse strand, counting down.
CCGGCCCCGAAGGCCAGATTTTCGTCGTGGAGACTATCCCAAACCAAACGGGCACGACCGTTCACCGGTATACCGTCAAGAGTCGGGAGAAAGAAACGTTCCTCGAGCGTGTCAGCGAGATGACGGTTTCGCATGATCGCAAGAAACTCCTGTACCGCAGTGGCAACTCCTGGTCGATCGTCGAAACTACCGGCGGACCACCTTCAAACGACGACGGGAACCTCACACTCAACAGCATGCGCGTACAGGTAGAACCGCGGGCGGAATGGGCACAGATGCTTCGCGACGGTTGGCGATTCATGCGCGACTTTTTGTACGTCGATAACGTACACGGCGCACCGTGGGACGACGTGTGGGATTGGTACAGCCCATGGCTGGACGACGTAAGCCACCGATCTGACTTCAATCATCTATTGGATATGGTCTCCGGTGAAGTTGCCGTGGGACACTCATACGTTCGCGGAGGCGACTACCCGGATCTTACCAACCCTCGCACGGGGTTGCTCGGCGCCGATCTAGAAGAAGTCAACGGGTACTATCGTATCAGACGCATCTTCACCGGCGAAGATTGGACACCGGGGTTGACCGGACCATTGGCGGTACCCGGGTTGAACATTGCGGAAGGCGACTTCCTCTTGGCCATCGATGGACGAGAACTACGAGCACCCACAAACCCGTACCAACTACTCGAAGGCACCGCAGGACGCGCCATCACCATTACCGTCAACAGCGAACCGGCTATGGAGGGCGCGCGAACGGTTGTCGTCGAACCAACAACAAACGAGGGCCAACTCAGAACTTGGGCATGGGTAGAGCACAATCGAAAGACGGTTGATGAAATGAGTGGTGGCAGGCTTGCCTACGTGTGGTTGCCCAACACCGGCCGAGGCGGCTACGCATACTTCAACCGGATGTATTTCGCACAGCAACACAAGCAAGGCGCCGTCATAGATGAACGCAACAACGGTGGCGGATCCGCTGCCGACTACATCGTGGAAGTGCTCGATCGCGAACTAACCGGTTACTTCAATTCACGCGCCGCAGACCGACGACCCTTCACCCAACCGATGGCTGGTTTGTTTGGACCCAAGGTCATGGTCATCAACGAGCGCGCGGGGTCTGGCGGCGATCTGCTCCCATACCTTTTCCGATTCAAGCAGATCGGTCCGCTCATAGGCACTCGGACATGGGGCGGTCTTGTCGGAACGTGGGATACACCGCCACTGATCGACGGCGGACGTTTCGTCGCTCCTCGCGGTGGTTTCTTCAACGTGGATGGCGAGTGGGATGTCGAGGCGGTTGGTGTGGCACCGGATATCGAGGTCCGGAATGATCCGCGACCGGTCATCGACGGACATGACCCACAACTGGAACGCGCCATAGAGGAAGCGCTCCGCCTGCTCCAAACGGAACGCATTGTGCTCAAAAGCGAACCACCCGCACCGATCAGGTGGAGACGACCAGTCGCAACCCCGACGGATCGGAATCGGGCGAACCGCTCGCGAAGACAGACGATTGAAAACCGAAAGCCCTAACGGTGACTTACACCGTCAGGGCTCACGGACGCATCGGCACTAAATATTACGGTTGGTCGGTCATCACCGCGGGAGTGTCGATACCCCGTAGGTGTTGTTCGAGGAATGCGAGGATAGCCCGATAACCACGCTCTTGGTTCTTCTTGTTCCGGAAGCCATGACCTTCGTCGGGGAATACGATGTACTCCACCGGAACGTTGTTGGCGCGTACAGCGGCCACCATTTCATCTGACTCAATCTGTAACACTCGAGGGTCGTTCGCTCCCTGGAGTACCATCAGCGGCTTCACGATATTCGACGCATGAAACAATGGAGAAATCCTCTCCAACCGCTCACGATCCGTAGCGGGATCCCCCAATTCGGCGTACAACGCCTCACGCTGCGCCTCCCACCACGGTGGAATACTTTCCAAGGTACGCAACCAATTCGTGACCCCGAAGATATCCACGCCGACTTCGAATACCTCGGGTTCAAACGCCAACGCCGCGACGACCATGTAACCACCGTAACTTCCACCAATGATTCCGATCTTGTCGCGATCGACGTAACCCGTCTCGATCAGCATTTGTTTACTGGCAACCACGTCCTTTAGATCGGCCTCTCCGTGTTTTTTGTCGTCCATGGCAACAAACGACTTACCATATCCGGAGCTTCCCCTGTTGTTGATAGCGTACACGACGTAGCCATGATTCACCAGATATTGAATCAAGCCACTGTAACCGACTCGTGATTGTCCACCGGGACCACCATGCACCCAAACCAATGCCGGGGCCGGTGTGCTCGACGTGGCCTGATGTGGTTTATACAACACACCGGGAATCTCAAGACCATCGTACGACTCAAATCGTGCAATAGTAGCATCAACCAGATTTTCGGAGTCGATGTTTTCGTTCAGGCTATTGCTCAAACGACGGGGTTCTCCGCCATCCATGGATTGCACGAAGAGGTCACTCGGGAAGCGACTACCACTCGCATACATCGCAACCTGGGCATCGTCAGCGGAAAAACGAATCGACGTTACGTTGGCCCCCGGGATTTCGGGAAGTGTCACCGGCTCCATCGTCTCGGCATCATAAACCCTGAGATCCGTACGCGCGTCCGCATTGATACCAACGGTGAGATATTTACCTCCGCGCGAAAGCCCGCCGTACATGACGTCCCATTCCGAAGCGACCATTTCCTCTTTATCACCGTTCTCGAGGTCGTACCGGAAGAGACGTTGATATTCGCCGTCTTGATTGGTGGTGTAGTACAGATAACGACCATCTGGAGAGAAGTCATTCGGAGAAGATGCCACATCGCCCTCGTGTGGAGTGATGTGTGTGCGCTCTCCTGTCACAAGATTTTGCACGTAAAGATCACTATCGTTGGTCGTTCGCACGGAGACAAGCGTGATATAGCGACCATCGTCAGACAAAACGCCCGGTAAATGCCCGTCGTCGTTTTGAAAGATCATCTCACGTTGATAACCGTCCGCAACCTGGTAGCGGTATACATCGAAAAATCGCTGGTCACGTTCGTTGGTAGCGACAAAGAACGAACTACGATTGCTCGACCAGCCGTTGAACTGCGCCTTGAGATTGTCACCAGGCGTAAGATCGGTGACATCACCGTTGGCATCTTGGACATAGAGGTGGTTGAGTTCGTTGCCTCCCTGGTCTGACGTATATAGAAAACGCTCGTCGTCACCAAAG
>JAZDDC010000064.1:0-2377 GCA_036679565.1 Gemmatimonadota bacterium | reverse complement strand
CTCGGCCTGTGTAAAACGATCTTCGCGTAGCACCGAAAAGGATGCGGCGAGATCCGGTGTGGCTCGTTCCTCAGAGACGTGTACAAAGCCCAGTGTATCGACTTGGGGAAAGAAACGTCCATTGAGATGGTCGATGCCCTGCACGCGGTTTGTGATAGCGTATGTCCCGGGCTCCGGAAAGCGCGCATGCACAATGTAACGCTCGGCTGGCGATCACGATCTGACGGACCCATTGCTCACGTTCGAAGTTGCCCACATCCGAACCGACGGCTTTCAATACCGCCCCATCAATCGACAGGTTGAAGGTTCGGGTATTTGCCACGTTTGTAAAGAAGAATCGAATGACGGCGTCTTGGTCAACGTTTAATCGATATTCGGGCTCGCCGTTTGTGAGAAAGACGTTGCCAAACCGACCCATCAAGGCGTGCGTCGCTTGCTCGCGGCCGAATGGAACGAGGGCGCTGTCGGCAATGAGAATGTCATCCAACATGACAATCTCTTCGTGGTTTGCGGGAGAGAAGTAGTCGGGCCGTGATGAACGAACGAGCATGTTTCCATAGAGCCCAAGATCTTGTTGTATGTCCTCACGGTGGTGTGGGTGATACCAATAGATGCCGGCGTCCTTAAAATGGATTTTGTAGTAGAAGGTTTCTCCCGGTTGGACGGGATCTTGTGTAACGCCAGGCACACCGTCGTATTCGTTTTCCAGCCGTACGCCATGCCAATGCACCGCGGTGGACCACTCGACATTGTTCGTGAAGTTGACGTGGATGGTGGCGCCTTGCGGTACCCAGATCAGGGGACCCGGATATTGGCCATTGAAGCCGTACATGATGAACGTGCGCCCCTTGATCGTTCGCCGAACAAGGCTTGCCTCCAACGCTAAGGTGTCACCGGAGGCCATCCGGACAACCCGACGCGGACGCGCATCGAAAATATTCGCACGGCCGGTATCGTCCGGAGCAAAAGGCGTGGTGTTTGGCGGGTCGAGTTCCATGAGCGCGGGAAGCATGGAAACACCTGAGGGCATGGGCGGTCTCAGCCACCCGTCATCGGCCACGTCGCGATGTGTATGGTCCGTCGATGTTGCTTCGTTGGACGTTGCGCCGATGAGGAACTCTAGTAAGTCCGGGGGAGACATGCGTGTGCTTGGGGAGCCACCACGAAGCACAAGTCGGCCTTCGCGTTCATCTGTGTCTGCGGTTTTTTCGGCGGAGATCAAGATCAGGAACTTGTTATAGTCAACATCCTGTACTTGCACGGTTCCGTTGCGGACTTCACCAAGTTTGATAGTGGGGTAAAGTAGGGGTGTGGTGAGCCATGCAACGTACGTCGAGTAGTCTCCGAGTGTTGTTGGATCGGGCAGACCACTTATTGTGAATGTTAGGCCGTACACGTGGTTGCCGTTGGCATTCACGGCAATGCCAAATGGTGACGCGACGGAATTGAGGACAACACGGGCATGTGCGTTGTCGATGCCGGGGGTCGCAACCAAATCCATGCAGTACAGGTCGGTACTTGCGCCGCTCAAGTCAGCTCGGGCCCCCTCGCAACTGGCGCGTGAAACCTGGCTTGCACGCGCGGACAATGTCGCTCCCAACAAACCGACGGCGAGGAGTGCACACGTTTTCTTCATGCAGAAGACGCCCGGTACCATGCATATCGACCGAACGCCGGCTTTTGACGGTGTGTTTCTAATCGACATCACAAGTAGGTGGATCGGAAGTTGTCTCGCTCAAGATGATGCTGTAACCGTTGCAATCCACTATGGCAACCTCCCGACGTCCGTAGTGGAAAACCTCTGGTCCCCATTCTGTATTAACCTTGTCGCGAAGTGATTCGTACAGCGTAGTGGCGCCGACCATGTCCAGCCGTAACTGTCCTGTCATTTGCGGTTGTGGCTCCCGATGCTCGGTATCCAGGTAGAACATCAATCGAACATCGTCGTGACTCATGATGCAAAAGTTCGGTGACTCCGCAGGCCAGAGGAGATCCAACTGGAACCCCAACAGATCCCGATAAAATTCGATGGTTTCGTTCAGATCGCGGACCTTGAGTGTTGGCTCGACCCTCTTCATTGTGATCGTGTTGATTTATGACTCCTTTTGGCGGCCAGGCGGAATCTAACCGAATAAACCAATCTTGGTGTCGGCCCGTCTTCACAGACATAGCACAGATCGTTTTTGAGGTTTGACATGTCATTGATTCCGAAATTTCTCGCGAAGCTTGCAATCTGGACTGGTTTGCTCCTTCTGGCATTTATGGCTCTGTCCGCCCTGGGTGGGTGGGCGGAGGCCTTCGCACATCTGCCGGCTTGGGCCGGCCGGGCGTTGGGACTCGCCGCTTTCCCGGCGGGTTTGGCTGTTGCCAAAGATGT
>JAZDDC010000639.1:0-3706 GCA_036679565.1 Gemmatimonadota bacterium | reverse complement strand
GCGTTGATTCCCGGTTCGGAAGAGGTGGTGACTGCCGGGGGTGTAGCGGGTTCGATTGCCAAGTCGTTTCTCATCGCGGCAGCTATCGGTCTCAGCGGCGCCTTCATTTGGTCTGCCGTCTTACCAAAGATCCGGCAGTTCCCAAACACCGTGTTCACGACGGTGGCGTACGTACTGATTTTGTTTGGCCTAACGGAACTGCTGGGTTACAGCGGTGCCATTGCGTCACTGACGTTCGGTATCGCCGTCGCCAACCTGCCAAGCGTGCCCGAACGTATCCTTGGCAAAATCATCAGCTTTAGACTCGTGGGTTTCGCCGAGGTGGAACGCACATTCTTCGCCGAGATGGTGTTCTTGGTAAAAACGTTCTTCTTTGTTTACCTCGGAATTTCCATAAGTTTTTCGGATTTTCGCGCCGTTGCCGTGGGCGCCGGATTGGCCGCCGTCGCATTCTCCGGGCGCATAGTCATGTCACGTCTTTTGCTCGACAAAACTATTCCTCGCAAAGAGGCTCTTCTCACTGTTGCGCTGATTCCAAAGGGCCTCGCCGCGGCCGTGTTGGCGTCGTTGCCCCTCCAACGCGGAATTGAGCATGGAGAAATCATCCAAGGTACGGTTTACGCCGTGGTATTCTTCAGCATTGTGATTTGTGCGGCACTCGTGTTTCTCATCGAAAGTGGAACACTAAACCGTTTCGGAGAGATCTTCTTTAAGCCATTTCCAACCAGTCCGACCGACGGCGCGAACGCGCCCGTGTCAGCGATTGTTCCGCATTACGATCATTCGCTCGGTCTGCCGGCCCTACCGGAAACCACGTTAGAGGAGCCCAACCCCGTTCAATTGGACAAAAAGGCGCCGGAGGCCCCAACCAATTCGGATGAAACTGCGCCACCGGCATCGAACGATGATAAAACCGAGGGTTCTTAGGTATGCGCTTCGTTACATTGTCGTTGCGTAGGTGAGACAAAACATTGATTTTTTCGGCCGTTAGATTGCGATGCGCAGTTATTGATATTTTCGACGTTTAGTGTAGCGGAACAACCCTGAAATCCCACTATGGGAAACGGTCACACCATGCCATGTGTTTCTAAGCCCATCTACCACCTAACAGCAGCTTTGTTCGCAACAGCTATTGTCGCCCCCAATGTTTCGGGCCAAGTCATCGTGACATCACGGGCAACCCAGATTCGACTCTCAGGACGGGTACACACACAGTTCAATACCACGTCAACCTCGGGCGTCATCTCCAGCGAATGGGTAATTCGTCGTGCGCGGCTCACAGCGGACGTGACGGTCAACGATTTTGTATCTGGGCGAGTCATGCCGGAGTTTGCCGAGGGCGGGTTCGAACTGCAAGACGCGTATGTTCGACTCACGTTTTCGCCATCGTTTCAAGTAAAATTCGGCCAGTTCAAACGACCATTCGATCTCTTTGAGCTAACGAGCTCCACCCAAATTCTCGTGATCGAACGTACCGGCTCCATTCGAGGTGTGGACTCGTGCGCAGGAGCGAGCGGTGTATGCACTTTAAGTCGGCTTTCCGAGGCATTGGAATTCTCTGCCCGCGACATCGGCGCCATGGTCGAATTTATTACCGACAACGCCACATACCAGTTTTCTGTAACCAACGGAGCCGGCGCCAACAGCCCAGATGAGAACGGAACTAAATCATATACCGGTCGTGTGAGTGTGTCCGCATCCGACGATGTAACAATCTCAGGCAACGTTGCCCTGCACGATTACATGGATACCGTCAATGCGGACGACGACTTTGCTCTGGCCTACGGGGCGGACGTGGAGTACGGAAATTTCGACTCGGGTCTTCACATTCAGGCCGGCGTCATTGGCGGTCAGAATTGGGGCACCCTTGACCTGGTCGGCGATCCCGCCCGGTTCCTCACCGCACAGGGAATCTTGAGTTACAAGTCACCGGTCACGAACCACAAATTCGTATCGGCCATTGAGCCCGTTGGTCGGCTGAGCTTCGCCGATCCAGACACTGACAATGGAAACGACCTCGGCATCCTCATAACCCCCGGCCTAGCCGTTCACTTCGTCGGCCGCAACAAAATCGCTGCAAACATAGATGTGTGGATGCCCGATGTTGGAGAAACGGAGTGGTCGTTTAAACTGCAGTCGTATTTGCATTTTTAAGCAGCGGCAGTCGCCGCTGCTTGCTGCCTGCTACCCGCTACCCGCTTTTTCAAGGTTGAGATCGTGCGGCAACTCAGGCAAACGAGGAATTGTGGAAGCTGTCTGCTACCTGCCACCCGCCTTTTGATGTTTAGATCGTGCGGCAAGCTCGAGGCAATGCGGAAACTGATGTGTCGGCATCATTAGCGGGTAGCGGGTAGCGGACAACGGCCGGTTACACTGCCGCCGGCAAATAAACTCTAAACGTCGCTCCGTGACCGGGAGAACTTACTACGTCAATCGATCCCTGATGCATACGCAAAACCTCAGCGATCGTTGCGAGACCCAGACCCTGACCCTCTTCTTTTGACGTGAAGAACGGCTCGAACATCCGACGCCGTGTCTTTTCGTCCATTCCATGACCCGTATCGGAAACTTCCAGCAAGACGTACTTGGAAAGTTGCGCGCCGGATCTACCGGGCCAACGTGGTGCGGACGTCGCACCCCGCGTGCGAACGGTCACGGTTCCTTTGTCACCGTCCAACGCGTCACATGCGTTCAGCATGAGATTCATGATGACACGCTGAAGTTGCACCTGCTCGCCGCGAACACCGTCGAGGTCCCGAGCAAGGTCGAATTCAATTTTTGCGCCGGGGGGTTTGAGTATGTCGAAGATACGCGCGGTCTCTTCCACCAAGTTGCTCATGTCAACCATGCAGAGTGTGCCCGCGGTTTTGCCGGAGCTGTAGTAGGTAAGCACGAGATCTGCGATCTCATTTGCACGCGTACCGGCTTTCAAAATCTGATCGACGGCCGTCCGTTCCGTTTCGTCCGTGTTAGGAGATTCAGAAAGTAACTCGGCAAATCCCATCACGGCCGCAAGGACGTTGTTGATGTCGTGTACAACTTGTGCCGTCACCGTGCCAAGATTGGCAAGCCGCTGGTTTTGTAGCATTGCCTTGTCAAACACACCACGCACTTCACGCACATAACCAATCATGCGCTGGTCACCAGCAACCGAGTCCGTCTTGGTGGTGTAGTGTCTTACGGTCCGCTCCGTGCCATCGATTCCACGAAGCTTGAACACGCCCGCCAGTTCGCCGCGACGCTGGTCCGGTAACACCGCGAGAAACGATTGGATTTCCTGACCTTTCACTGGAGCTATCGTGGCGACGCCGAGCATGGAGAGAAAAGCGGGGTTTCCATCGAGTAGGCGTCCATCCGCTGTCGCGACGTACACGCCCTCTACGAGATGATTGACGATCTCGCTCGCAGCAAGCTTGAGTGGAAGGGATTCGACGTATTCCGGACTCGGGCCGTAGTGACCCTCAGACCCGTACGGCGGCTTATCGGGATGGATCCGTTCCCGCCGTGGAACCGGGTTCGACTCGGGGGTGTCTCGCTGCCCTCGAGACGGGTCGCGGAACTCGTTCAACATCGTAAATCCTTTTACAGCTTAGGCACCTAATGTATTGTAAGCCGTTAGAACTGGCGAGCTAGGGACTCCCCAATAAATTCGGCATTGGACTCGGTTCGCGTGAATTCCTCCAAGAGCCTTTTCATGGCTTCCAGC
>JAZDDC010000638.1:0-2405 GCA_036679565.1 Gemmatimonadota bacterium | reverse complement strand
ACCCCGCGATCCAATGGATCGTCACCCACGGAAACCGAATTCCGACGAGGGGGAAGAACGCGGTAATGAGCAACGCGAACATGGCAATCGCCATCAACCAATGAAACGCCCTTGACGGCGCGGTGTGACGCACGACTCGGTCATCCGATGGGACATTCTTGCCACCCGGCGACTTCCTCGTGCCGGCCCGCCGCACGTAAATAGCATGTCCAATGATGAACACGGCCCCAGCGATGACGGCCGCCCACATCAAATCCCACGCAATTCCCAACAGGACTTCCTGACCCCATGGGTTGGGGGCACTTCGCAAAAACTCCACGTTATGCCTCCACGCCGTTTTGCCCACGCAACGAGCGTCGGACCAAGTTTCGCATGAGCGGTAACTTGTAGTCGTTGTGACGCAACGCCCGTGCACCGCGTATCGCGATCTCCCCGCCCATTTGTGCGGTCTGTTCACTCAAGGTCTGACCCTGAACGGCAGCTTCGACTTCGTCCAACCGCATGGGGTACGGAGCCACACCATTCACGGCAATGCGGATGCGATCAATGCGGCCATTGTTCACGACCATGGCCGACGCCACACTCACGAGCGCGAAGTCCCAGGCTTGCCGGTCTCGCACCTTTTCGAAATAGAACTGAGTGTTTGCCCATGTATTGGGAATACGAATCATGGTAAGCAAGTCGCTCTGCCCCAGCACCGTCATGCGTGTGATATCCACACCGGGACCAATGAAGAAATCTTCGGCATCGACAACACGTTCCTTGCGGTTCTCACGCACAACCATCTTTGCATCCAACACAATCATTGCCGGAGCTGTGTCGGATGGGTTGACCGCAACACAACGGTTGGCTCCAAACGTGCAGTGCTCGCGATTCATTGCAGTCGGCGAGGACGCATAGCAGATGTTGCCACCTGCACGATAGCAAGGCCACCCACCCCGATAGTACCAGCACCGTGTATCCTGACAGAGATTCCCGCCCAAGGTTCCTTGGTTACGAATCTGTGGTGTCGCCACGTGTCTGGCGGCATCGGCGAGGACACTGAACCGCGCTCGGATATCTGCGTGTTCTTCCACTGCCGTCAACGTCGTCATCGCGCCAATTTCGAGCGTGTCGCCAACCTGATGAATACCCGCCAGCTCCGGAACGTTGCAGAGATCGATAACAGCCGACGGACGTTTGATACGGTCCTTGAACCAGTCGAAACTGTCCAACCCGCCCGCAAGCACCCAGGCGTCTTCGCCATGCCGATTCAAGAGGGCGACGGCATCATCGACGTTGGCGGGCTGAAACAGCTCGAACGCCGGAATCATGTCACGAATGACGGCCATGTTTTTCGCTCCTCTCCTTTAGATGTGGATTTCGAGTGGCGAATGGGGCTGTTCGCGCCCTTCGAGCGCAGACAGCACAACGTCAAGGGTCAGCGGTGTCCGACACAGGCACTCGCCGCCAAGCGCGTCGGCAATTGCGGACGTAATAGCAGCCGCGCCAGCGCCGACCGGCGGTTCGCCAATGCCTTTCGCACCGACCGGTGTCTGCGGATCCGGAATTCCCACGGCATCCCACTGCAGGTCGAGCGGCACGTCGAGTATGCCAGGCGGCCGCGCGGTGTAGAATCGCTTCGCGAACGGGATACCCCACTTGGGATCAAAAACCCACTTTTGACTGCGTGCCATGCCAAAACCCTGAATGGATCCACCAAGTATCTGCGCACCAAGACTCCTCGGGTGCAGCACACGACCACAATCGGTCACACCCGTGTAGTCCATAATCTCGACATGCCCCGTCTCGACGTCGATTTCCACCCGTGCAAACCCAACAACCCACGAAAATGTGGCTCCTTCGTGCGGATAGTTGTCCTTGGCAGCGGCCACCAATCCCTGTCCCGCTAAACCACGAACTGACCTTTGCGTGAATGCATGCAGGTCTTCCGCATATTCTTCTCCGCTGTAACGTCCGCCCAACGCGATAGCGCGGTCTGCGGCGCGAGCGAAGCTCATGCCCCGAGACAGGTTGGACCGTCGATACACACGCCCATCCGATACGGCATAGTCAGACGGAGAACCACCGAGATCGCGTGCGGCAATCTCCTGGAGTTTCTGCAGCGCATCGTGTGCCGCGGCGTGGTTGGCACGAGTGTGCGCGTGCGTTGTCATACTCCCGGCCTGAACCGAACTGCGTGGCAAGTGTCGGCTGGTATCACCCCACACAATCTCACACCGATCCCACGGCATACCCAACACATCCGCCGCAGCCCGACCCGTGTCCGCCACCGAGTGTGTACCGAGGTTGCCAATTCCTTGGTGGATGTAAAGTTTGCCATCGGGTCGGATCACAAGGAGGCCGTCCGAACCTGAGGTACCGCCTACGAATGGACTCATGCCGATGCCAACACCAGTGACTTT